>JAEXNS010000070.1 GCA_023439605.1 Bacillota bacterium
CACCAGTTTCTCATATTTGGTATTTTAAAGGAACCCCATCTAGAATAGGACAAGTTCTAGAAGTTTCACAAAAAAGATTAGAAGAAGTTTTGTATTTTACAAAATATATTGTCATTGACTCGGGAAACACTGGGGAATTGATAAAAAAACAATTGCTTTCAGAAAAAGAATATGTTGATTGCTTAGAAAAATATGGTGATGAATTTTATGCTTTAATGGGAGCGGAATCAATAAAAGAACTTCTAGAGGAATATGATCCAGAAAGATTTGATAATTATATTGAAAAAAACATTTCTGATTTTTCTAGAATTATAGGATTTACAGAAAAAGAAATTCAAGATTATCTTGCAAAAAGATTATACGTAATTACTGACAATGCAGGAAATGTTGATTATGAAGTAGGTCAAGTAGTAAAAAGATCTGTTTATTTGGAAAAAGTTTTAAGATACAATAGAGAACAAGACGAAATTAAAAAGCCACATATAAAAGTTAAAACAGGTTCTAAATATATAGAAGAGTTGTTTGATAAATATATACAATCTGCAAATACAAATGGTGAATTTTCAGAAGTTGCAGATAAAAGTAATTGGGTAAATAACTTGGTTTGGGTTTCTGAACAATTAAAAGAAGAACTAAAAGATTTACCAGCTGGACAAAAAAAGATTAAACTTTTAAAACGTTTAGAAATAATTGAAGCTTTTAGACTTTCAGGTAACAAGCCCGAATGGATGACTATGGATGTTATACCAGTTATACCACCAGAATTACGCCCTATGGTTATGCTAGATGGTGGACGTTATGCAACATCAGATTTGAACGACCTATATAGAAGGGTTATAAATAGAAACAACCGTTTAAAAAGAATGTTAACTCTTGAAGCCCCAGATATTATTATAAGAAATGAAAAGAGAATGCTCCAAGAAGCTGTGGATGCGTTGATAGACAATGGAAGACATGGAAGACCTGTTACAGGACCAAATAATAGAGCCTTAAAATCTTTATCTGATATGCTTAAAGGTAAACAAGGACGTTTCCGTCAAAACTTGCTTGGTAAGCGTGTTGACTATTCAGGACGTTCAGTTATCGTTGTAGGACCAGAATTAAAGATGTATCAATGTGGATTACCAAAAGAAATGGCACTTGAACTTTTCAAACCATTTGTTCTAAAAAGATTGGTTGATACAAAAGTAATTGCAAATATAAAAAGTGCTAGAAAACTTGTTGACAGAGCAAAAACTGAGGTATGGGATGCTCTTGAAAATGTAATTAAAGATCACCCTGTTTTACTAAATCGTGCTCCAACACTTCATAGATTAGGTATACATGCTTTTGAACCTATACTTGTAGAAGGTAGAGCTTTAAAACTTCATCCACTTGTTTGTACTGCTTATAATGCTGACTTTGACGGAGACCAAATGGCTGTGCATTTACCTCTTTCAGCAGAGGCCCAAGCTGAAGCAAGATTTTTAATGCTTGCTGCAAACAACTTGTTAAAACCTTCAGACGGAAAGCCAGTTGCCGTTCCATCTCAGGACATGGTGTTAGGTTCTTATTATCTAACTATGGAGAAAAAAGGCGAAAAGGGCGAAGGTAAGGTATTTAGAGATATAAACGAAGCTTTGATGGCTTACTATGAAAAAGATGTATCTTTACATGCTTCAGTAAGAGTAAGAGTTACTAAAGATATAGGTTGCCGAAAAGTATCTAAAATAATAGAGTGTACAGTAGGTCGTTTAATATTTAATGAAAATATACCTCAAAACTTAGGTTATGTAGATAGAACAAACTCTGAAAAGCAGTTTGATTTGGAAATCTCCTTCTTAGTGGGAAGAAAGCAACTTTCTGACATGATAGAACGTTGTATAAGAATTCATGGAACCACAACTACTTCCGAAGTTTTAGACAAAATAAAATCTTTAGGTTTCAAATATTCTACACAAGCAGCTATTACAGTAGCTGTATGTGATGCAGTTATACCACCACAGAAAAAAGATATTTTGGCAGATGCGGATTCAAAAATTGATGTTATAAATGATCAATTTGATTACGGATATATTTCTGCTTCTGAAAAATCTAAAAAAGTAATTGAAATATGGAATAAAGCTACAGACGATGTAACAAATGCACTTAAGAGTAACTTAGATAAATATAATCCTATATTTATGATGGCGGACTCAGGTGCCCGTGGTAGTATAAATCAGATTAGACAACTTGCAGGTATGCGTGGACTTATTGCAAATACATCAGGAACTACTATCGAAATTCCAATTCGTGCGAATTATCGTGAAGGATTAAATATTCTTGAATATTTTATATCTTCTCGTGGTGCTAGAAAAGGACTTGCGGATACAGCTCTTAGAACTGCTGACTCTGGATATTTGACTAGAAGACTGGTTGACGTTTCTCAAGATGTAATCATTAGAGAAATTGACTGTTTGGCAGACGATGGAATTACTGTTTATGAAATTAAAAATGGTAATGAAATTATTGAGCCACTTGTTGAACGTTTAGAAGGAAGATATTTAGTTGATGATTTGCGTTGTAAAGAAACTGGCGAAATATTGATTTCTAAAAATAAATTAATGACAAAAGCTGACGCTGAAAAAATAGTTGCGTTAAAAGTAGAGAGAATTAAAATCAGATCTGTTCTACACTGTAAATCCAAACAGGGTGTTTGTGCAAAATGTTATGGAGCCAATCTTGCAAATGGAAATTTGGTTGCTGTTGGTGAAGCAGTAGGTATTATAGCTGCTCAGTCGATCGGTGAACCTGGTACACAGTTAACTATGAGAACCTTCCATACAGGTGGTATTGCCTCTGCAGATGACATTACTCAAGGTTTGCCTCGTGTTGAAGAATTGTTTGAAGCAAGAAGACCTAAAAATGCTGCTATTATTGCTAGAATTGATGGTTTGGTTCGTATTGAAGAAATAAAAACAACACGAAATGTTATTGTATTTAATGAAGAATCAGGCGTAGAAGAAAGTTACATGGTTCCATATAACTTTAAAATTAGAGTTAAAAACGGTGAATTTATAAATCGTGGAACTAGATTAACAGAGGGTAACTGCTATCCTGCAGATATTTTAGCTGTTCAAGGACCAGAAGAGGTTCAAAATTATATTATACAAGAAGTACAAAAAGTTTATAGATTACAGGGTGTTGATATCAACGATAAGCATATCGAAGTAATTGTAAGACAAATGTTAAGAAAAGTTAAGGTTGAAGATGGTGGAAGTAGCTACTTATTGCCAGGATCTATGATTGATAATAAAGAAGTTACATATGTAAATGAAGAAATTGATCAAAACATTGAAAATGGCATGTTAAATCAATTTTCAGTTACAACTGTGCCAGTTTTACAAGGTATTACAAAAGCATCTTCAAGTTCTGAAAGTTTCTTATCAGCCGCTTCATTCCAAGAAACGACAAAGGCATTGACCGATGCAGCAATTCGTGGAAAGAGTGATAACTTATTGGGCTTGAAAGAAAATGTAATTATCGGTAAACTTGTTCCTGCAGGAACTGGTATGGAAAATTACAACAAGGTTCAGTTCGTAAAAAACGAAACAACAACTGATCAAAATTAAAAAATAATTATACAAAATAGCTTAGAAGTAATATTTTTATTTCTAAGCTATTTATTTTAGGTTTATTTCGTGATATAATTTTATTGTTAAACAAAAAGAATGAGAGGAAGAAATATGGACAACATAATTGAATTGAAAAATATCACCAAGACGTTTAAAATATTAAATAGACATGAAGGTTTAAAAGGTAGTATTAGAGATTTATTTTCACGAGATTATAAACATTTAAATGCAGTAGATGACATATCAGTTTCAATAAAAAAAGGTGAAATAACTGGATATTTAGGACCTAATGGTGCTGGAAAATCAACAACAATAAAGATGATGACTGGAATTTTAGAACCTACAAAAGGAGAAATTTTAGTAAATGGTATAGTTCCATATAGGAACAGAACATTAAATGCACAAAACATAGGTGTTGTTTTTGGACAGAGAACTCAATTATGGTGGGCTTTACCTGTAATAGAGTCTTTTAAAATTCTTAAGGAAATATATAGAATAGATACAAAAGTCTATCAGGAAAATCTTGAGTTGTTTGATAGTATAGTAAATATTAGTAGTTTGTATATGAAACCAGTAAGACAAATGTCATTAGGGCAAAGAACACTTTGTGATATAGTTGCATCTTTTTTACATAATCCTGCAATAGTTTTTTTGGACGAACCTACTATAGGTTTAGATGTTGCAATGAAAAGTAAAATAAGAGAAATTGTGAAAAAAATAAACTCAATAAAAAATACAACCATTATACTTACAACTCATGATATAGGAGATATAGAAGCATTATGTAAGCGTGCAATAATAATTGACAAAGGTAAAATGGTTTTTGACGATGAAATAGGGCAGTTGAAAAATAAGTTTGGTAAGTACAGAACACTTAAATTAAGTAAGGTAAATCAAGATGTAGATATAGTTAATAAGTTGATTGATTCTTTGAATAAAGAAGCTAAAAATTCAATTCAAATTTTGAAAAATGAAGAAGATGAAGCGCAGTGGTTTGATTTACTTATAAATGAAGATTTATTGTCACTTGCAGATGCTTTAATTTTCTTTATGAAAAAGATTAAAATATCTGATATAAAAATAGAAGAAATAAGTACTGAAGATATAATTAAAAAAATATATGGTGGTGATTAAAGTTGAATATTCGATCAGGATTAGCAATTGCAAAATCATCATTTTTAGAGGTTGCCGCCTTTAGAGCTTATTTTGTGTTTACTATAATAGGAAATATATTTTATGTATTTATAATGTATTTTTTATGGCAAGCGATATTTAAAAATGTTGATGGTCAAATGATAAATGGAATGAACTTTCAAGATACATTTGTTTATCTTGCTTTGGCAGGAGGAATGGGGAGTATAATAACAGTTTTTGTAGAATGGATTATGTCGAGAGATATAAAGTCAGGTAACGTCAGTATGTATTTGGTTAAACCCATTGACTATCAGCTTTTTGTCTTATCAAAGGGTGCTGGTGACATGATAAGTAATTTGATAATCATTTTTATTCCAAACTTTGTTATTGTTTATTTTATATCTGGTGGATATATAAAAATGGGTTTAAATATTTTGTTTTTCTTATTAGCTTTTATTATGGCAGCTTTTATAAGTTTGACTTTTGATTTTCTTATAGGATTACTTTCATTTTACACAGAAAATGTATGGGGAATAAGTGCCATGAAAGATACTGTTGTATTATTATTATCAGGTGCTGTTGTTCCTATTGCATTTTTCCCAGAAAAGTTGAAAATTATAGTAGAGTTTTTACCATTTCAAGCAGTTTACAATCTTCCTTTACAGGTGTTAATAAATAAATCATATGGTGTTGAAGATTATATAAAAATCATAGCGTTACAGTTGTTTTGGGCAGTTTTACTGTTTTTGTTAAGCAGGATATTTTATAAGCATGCTTCAAAAGCTATCATTGTAAATGGAGGGTAAAATGAAGAGAAGTATTTTTAGCTATATTAAAATTTATTTTATGATGATTTCTCAGGATTTTAAATCTAAAATGGCATATAGAGGCGATTTTATAATCAGTTCATTTGCTATGGTTATGATAAACTTTACTGGATTATTGTCGTTTTGGCTTATTTTTAAGTCGATTGCGGTTATAGATGATTTTAAATTTGAAGAATTAATATTTATATATGGATTTTCTGTTCTTGCAACTACGCCAATGCAAATATTTTTCGACAACATATGGCAGTTGTGGATCCACTGTGAAAATGGTGATTTTATAAAATACTGCTTTAAGCCTTTAAATTTATTCTTTTACTACATTGCAGAAACTTTTGATCCAAAAGGATTAGGACAATTTGTTTTTGGTTTAATAACTTTTGTATATGCTTGGATTAAACTAGGGATAGAAGTTAATTTTGTAAATATAACTGTTGCTTTGTTACTTTTATTTGGTTCTTCATTAATAGTAATAGGAATCATGGTTATGGCGTGTTCATTTGCATTTATAACTATACATGGAATTACGGTCTTAACTTTTTTTGCGAGGTTTAGAGATTACGCTAGATATCCAATGACTGTTTTTAATAAGGCCTTTAAATTTATTTTTACATTTGTATTGCCGGTTGGATTTATGGCTTATTATCCTTCTTTATTCTATTTAAGACAAGCAGATTATAAAATATCGTTGATTACACCAATAGTAGGGATTGTGTTCTTTTATCTTTCATATAAATTATGGATGCGTTTGGCGTTAAAATATGCTGGAACAGGGACATAAAAATAAATAGCACTTAACAAACAGCCCCAATGTTTATAAATACATTGGGGCTGTTTTGCTATTGGGGATATGTGAGAGTCAAAGGTGTTTTACCGAAGATACAGAGCGACTGTAAAGCAAGGTCGACTCCGCAGAGTCGAAACCCT
>JAEXNS010000100.1 GCA_023439605.1 Bacillota bacterium
AAAAGCAGAAACAAAACCAATAACCACAACAACAAAAGTTGAAACAAAACCAATAACCACAACAACAAAAGTTGAAACAACACCAGTAACTACAACTACAAAAGATGAAACCACAACAGTTATTTCATTTGATACTGCTGGAGATATAAATGGTGATAACAGAGTGGACAATTTGGATCTAGTAATGTTAAGTCAATATTTGATTAATGAAATTGATTTATCTGAAAATGTATTAAAATTAGTTGATGTCAATTTAGATAAAGTTGTTGATATAGCAGATCTAGCGTTAATAAAACAATACATCATGGGCGATAAGGTTATACTTGGAATAAATAATTAAAAACAATAATGCCCCCAATACTTTTAAATTTGAAGTATTGGGGGTTAATTTTTTACTATTCAGCCATATATATAGGGCTGAGAGAGGTTTTACCGAAGATTCAGGGAGAACGAACGGAAAGCTCGGTCGACTCCACAGAGTCGAAATCCTTGCAAAACCGTAAACTTTGCCTTTAGAGGAAGAATATTAACTAAAATTTATTTTTGATAATTAATAATTTCATCAAGCAGTTTTGGAACTTTTTCTTCCATTTCTTCATCTGAAAACTGGCATGTACCAACAACTCGATGTCCGCCGCCACCATATTTAAGCATTAAACTACCTACATTTACGTTAGATGTTCTATTGAGGATACTATGACCAACAGCACAAGAACAGCCTTTTCCGCCTTTTCCACTTACTATCCATACAGAAATATTTTGTTGTGGATATAGGCTGTATATCATAAATCGGTTTCCTGTATATATGGTATCAACGCCTCTTAAATCAGAAATAATAACGTCTTTTTCTATTCGAGTATACTTATGAACCATTTCAGTGAATAACTGTGTTTGTTCATTATACATTTGAATTCTTTCTACGACATCGGGAAGATTTAATATTTCTTCAGTTGTCATACTACCACAATATTCGATTAGCTTTTCCATTAATTGATAATTACTTATTGAAAAGTTACGAAATCTTCCTAATCCTGTTCGAGGATCCATAATAAAACCAATTAAGATCCATCCTGTTGGATTTAGAATTTCATCTAAAGTAAGATTACCAGAATCGACCTTATCAACGGCTTCCATCATTTCTTCAAAATGAGAGAATTTTTCGCTGCCACCGTAATAATCGTATATTATTCTAGCACAAGATGGAGTTATTCTGCTTTCACCCTTGTACTTACCTTCGAGCTGATTTCTTTCAAATTCACTTGAATGGTGATCGAACCATAAACCACAGCCTTCAACAAAAGGAACATTTGCAAGAACATCATTTTCATTTATTTCGACTAAACCATCTTGAAGATCTTTTGGATGTGCAAATGTCCAATGGTCTATAATATTAACTTCTCTAAGTAAAACACCACAAGCTAATCCGTCAAAATCTGAACGTGTAACCAATCTCATATTAATCATCTCCAATGCTTTCAAATATTAAGTATACTTTTTAAAAGAATATGTTACTATTCTAACCATATGTATACGGCATAGATGTTTTACCGAAGGTCAGGACGACTGGAAAGCCCAGTCGACTCCATATAGTCGAAACCCTGTAAAATCGTAAACTTTACCTTTATAGGCTGAATAGTAACAGGAATATAAAGTTATTTTTCGTTTTCTATTAAATTTATTCCTAAAATATCCAAGCTGGTTTTGTCAACAGGTGAAGGACATTCGGACATAAGCTCACTTGCATTTTGAACTTTAGGGAAAGCAGTTACGTCACGCAAGTTGTCACAATCACACATAATCATAGCTAATCTATCGAGACCTAGGCCTAAACCTCCATGAGGTGGAGCACCATATTTGTATGCTTCAACTAAAAATCCAAATTTAGCTTCAATTTCTTCGTCGGTCAATCCTAAACTTTTAAACATTTTTTGTTGTAGCTCATAGTCAGTAATTCTAATAGAACCTGAACATAATTCAACACCATTTAAGCCTAAATCATATGCCTTTGCATAAACCTTTTCTGGATTTGTATCTAAATATTGAATACAATCGTCCATAGGCATTGTAAAAGGATGATGCATTGCATTCCACTTTTCATTTTCTTCATCCCATTCAAAAAATGGGAATTCTGTAATCCATAAGAAATTAAATTTATCTGGAATAATATTCATCTGCTTTGCAACTTTAAGTCTTAAAGCACCTAAAACAGGAAGAGTAGTTTTATTTTTATCAGCAACTATAAATACAACGTCACCTTGTGAACAACCTAAACTGCTTAAAATATCATTTAACTTATCTTCGGATATAAACTTTGCAAATGAACATGAAGGTTTTTCTTCTGCCCATCTTACATAAGCCATTCCTTTTGCACCTATTCCTTTTGTAAATTCAATTAACTTATCAATTTCTTTTCTAGTAAATATTGTAGCTGAGTTTTTGGCAACTATAGCTCTAACACTTCCTCCAAATTCAATTGCAGAAGTGAAAACTCCAAATTCGCAATCTTTTACCATGTCAGAAATATTTTGAATAGTCATTTCAAATCGGGTGTCTGGTTTATCTGAACCATACAACTCCATTGCATCATTAAATGTTAGACGTGGAAGAGGAGTATTTATATCAGTGTTGAGTACAGATTTAAACAAGTATTTTATAAAGCCCTCAGTGGATTCTAAAATATCATCTACATCCACAAAGGACATTTCAAGGTCTATTTGTGTGAATTCTGGTTGTCTATCTGCTCTTAAATCTTCATCTCTAAAACAACGTGCTATTTGAAAATATTTATCCATTCCGGAAATCATTAGAAGCTGTTTGTATATTTGTGGGGACTGTGGAAGTGCATAAAACTTGCCATTATGTATTCTTGATGGTACAAGATAATCTCTAGCACCTTCTGGTGTGGATTTCATCATGATTGGAGTTTCTATTTCGATAAATCCGTTTTCGTAATAATATTCACGTGCGGCTTTAGCAATATCATGTCTTATCATTAAGTTTTTTTGTAAAGTTTGTCTTCTTAAATCAAGATATCTATATTTTAGACGTAGTTCTTCGTTAACTTTTGTTTCATTTTGAATTTCAAATGGTGTAGTTTGTGCTTTGGCTAAAATCCTTAAATCGTTAACTAATATTTCTATTTCACCGGTTTTAATATCTTTGTTTATACTTGCTCTTTTGGCAACTAAACCTTTAACAAGTAAAACAAATTCACTTCTACAAGTTGAAGCTTTTTCGAAAATCTGTCTATCAGTTTCGTCATTAAAAGCTAGTTGAACTATACCAGTTCTATCTCTTAAATCTATAAAAATTAAATTACCTAGATCTCTTATTTTTTGTACAAATCCGCCTACTACAACTTCTGAACCGATATTTTCCACATAAGAACAATAGTGAGTACGCTTGAGACCTTTCATAGTATCTGCCATAAAAAAATTCTCCTTAAAATTTTATATTTTCATCTATAGTTTCAGTATCAAAAAGTTTTGATACAATTTCATTTGAAAAATTATCTATAAAAGAATCATCCAGACTAATTTCTGTTTCGTTTCCAGAATCCATATCTTTTAATTTGGCTTTTTTATTTATAATTTCGTTATCACCAAGAACCATAGTAAAAGATGAATTTATTTTATTTGCAAATTTCATTTGTGCTTTTAATCCACGATTCATAAGATCATATTGGACGTTATAACCCTCATTGCGTAAGTCTTTTGCAATAGAACTAGCATAAGATAGAGCTTCAGTTCCTAAGGTTGCAATATATAAATCACAGTTTTTAGGTCTTAAAAATTCGCAACCTTGTTTTTCCATAGTCAAAATCAAACGTTCTAAACCAGCGGCAAAACCTAGTGCAGGAGTTTTTTGTCCACCTAACTGTTCTATAAGTCCATCATATCGACCGCCACCACAAACTGTACCTTGAGCACCAATATCGTTTGTAATAAATTCAAATACAGTTTTTGTATAGTAATCAAGTCCACGGACTATTTTAGGATTTATTTTATAATCAATTTTTAAATTGTCAAGATGTTTCTTTAATTCTTCAAAATGCTCAAAACATTCTGCACACAAATAATCTAAAATAAGTGGAGCATCTTTTGCGATTTCAGAACATACAGGACTTTTGCAGTCTAATATTCGCATAGGGTTTTTATCTAAACGAGACTGACAAGTTTCACATAGTTCTGTTTTATTTGATTCAAAATACTCTTTTAATTTTTTATGGTATTCGCTACGGCATATAGGACAACCTATAGAATTAATATATAGTTCAATGTTTTTTAAGTCTAATCTTTCAATAAATGACTTGGCCATGGAAATAATTTCAGCATCTGCAATAGCAGATGGACTTCCTATCATTTCTACACCAAATTGATGAAATTCACGCAATCTTCCAGCTTGAGGTCTTTCATGTCTAAAACATGATGTTAAATAAAAAACTTTTTGAGGTAAAGCATCATTTAACATTCCGTTTTGCATTATTGCTCTTATTGTTCCAGCGGTACCTTCTGGTCGAAGTGTAAATTTACTCTCTTTTGCCATAACTGTGTACATTTCTTTTTGAACTACATCTGTAGTCTCTCCTACAGAACGCAAAAATAAATCCGTATTCTCAAATGTTGGAAATCTAATTTCTTTAAATCCAAAAACAGAAGCTGTTTGCTTAGCAATTTCTTCGACAGTATACCATTTACTTATATCATTTGGTGTAATATCGTTAGTTCCAAGAGGTCTTTGTATTGTTAATGCCATATATATACTCCTAAATATTGATTTAATCAAAATACGCTCCATTTAAGGAGCGTTTTATATACATGTCTAGTTTAAAAAAACTATAAACTAGGACTGCCAAATTCACGCCAATCAAGATCTCCTCTTTCAAGTGCAAGAATAAGTGCCTCAGCAGTAGCTATATTTGTTGCTACAGGAACGTTATGAACATCGCAAAGCCTTAATAAGTTGATATCATTTGGTTCATGTGCTTTTGGTGTTATTGGATCACGGAAAAATAGTAACAAATCTATTTCGTTACAAGAAATTCTAGAACAAATTTGTTGATCTCCTCCTTGAATTCCACTTAAATATCTTTGAATGCTAAGCCCAGTTGCTTCGCTTACTAGTTTACCAGTTGTACCAGTAGCTGATAAATTGTATCTTGATAAAATTCCACAGTATGCAATGCAAAACTGTACCATTAATTCTTTCTTTGAGTCATGTGCGATTAAAGCAATGTTCATATTTTTTTCCTTTCTTTTTATAAATTTTTATATCAAAATAAAAATTTAAATTGATATTTTTAACTATTTAAATCTGTTACTATTCAGTCATTAAAGGTAAAGTTGACAATTTTATAGACTCTAAACTTAAGTAAAATGGTTCTTCATTACAAAATGGCTGAGTAGAACATAAGTCTAGTTTTTTATAGTTATAGGGACATATTCACCCTTAAGCCTTTTTGAAATTGCATCAAAAGCAATTAAACTAGGAGAACCATATGGAATAGGCTGACCTGTTCCAGTGGCGGCAACAAGCTGGTGGTCTTCAGGTATTACACCTATCAGCTGAACGCCTATAGTATCTATTACTTCATCAAGATCTTTTATTAAAGAAGACTCTAAAGCCTTTTTGTTAATCTTATTTATAATTAATCTTTGACGCTGATTTCCTTTAGTGTAAAATGCATCAGACATCATTCTAGCGTCTCTTATGCATATAGGGTCTGGAGTGGTTATAACTAAAATTAAGTCTGATTGTTGTACTA
This sequence comes from Bacillota bacterium, assembly GCA_023439605.1. Lineage (GTDB taxonomy): Bacteria > Bacillota > Clostridia > Oscillospirales > Ruminococcaceae > JAEXNS01. The sequence goes on from JAEXNS010000100.1 coordinate 5,765, forward strand.
TATCAAATACATGAGAATTTATTCCGGCTCCAGTGTCTATTATTATATAATCAAAAAACTTACGTATTTGTTGACATATATTTGCGATTTGTTCAGCTGTTACTACTGTAAATGGATTTTCAGGGGCACATAATATACTCAAATTACTAGCCATTTCAGTTTGAACAACGGCATCTAAAATATCACATTTTCCAGACAATACAGTACCTAAATCATGTTTTATTTTATTTTGCATACCAAAAATAATATCTATACATCTTAATCCAAAATCAAGTTCAATAATAAGTGTTCTACTACCTTGTTTAGCGAGAGAGTAGCCTATTCCAGAACAAATTGTTGATTTTCCTGTTCCTCCTTTTCCAGAGGTAACTGCTATTACTTTAGACATAGAGGCTCCTTTCGAAAATTCTAAAAAATTGAATAAATAAAAAAAATATATTCAATATATATTGTACCACAAATATATTTTTTGTCAAAGTTTATTTTAGTAAAAATAAATAAAATAGGCGAAATGTATTTAATTTCACTTAATTTTTGTGCAAGTTAAACAAAGAAATGTGTCTTACCTAACTAAAAAAATATATATCTATACATTTAAATTTGCTTTTTAGCAACTTAAGGC
>JAEXNS010000144.1 GCA_023439605.1 Bacillota bacterium
ATTTAAGTATTCGCCGCGACTTGCAGCATAATCTCTTCCGGATTTACCCTTAAGAAATGTTGAAATTTCATCAAATTCTTTTTCTAAACTCAAATCTATGTTTAATTCCTTAATTATTTCATTGTAACGATTTTTTATGATTGTAAAAATTTCTGTTATATCCTCACCTTTACTTGCTTTTTCATAACAACTATATAGCATGTCAGTAACTTTTATATCATCATCAAATCTTTTCCCAGGTGCAGAAGGGACAACATAACATCTTTTTTCATCAGATTTAATTATTTCGGCTACCTTTTTAAATTGTTTAGCATCTGCCAAACTGCTTCCACCGAACTTAACAACTTTTTTACCCATATTATAATCTCCTTAAAGTTTTATTTTGAAAAACATAAACAAATGTCAATTTGTATAAAGTTAAATATTGAATTAAATTATATTTCTTAAAAAATATAAGATTTTAATAAAAATAATTAAGAAAATTTATATTTTTAATAAAGACAATATTATTAGTATATTAAATTTTTGAAAATAAATCAATAGAAATACAAAACAAAAATAATAACTATAAAAAATGTGTTTTTGTGAAATACGACTGTTTTTGATTCGTGTACATATTTTTGAGGTGAATTTTTAAAATGTTTCGTTTAAAATATATTTTTATAGACACAATTATATATTTATGTTATTATTATTCTTGTAAGCATTAGCTTTATAGATTTAAATTAATGAAGTGAGAAGATATTTATGGAAGAAAAAAAATACAATTCAAACAACAGAATAAATATTATTGACTTTTTAAGAGGAATATCAATAATTTTTGTTGTTTTTTATCATTTAATTTTTGATTTAGTAGAATTATACGATAAAAAAATATTTTTTTGGGGTACAGATTATTTTGAATTTATACACTATTTATTTTTATTAGTTTTATTTATTGTTTCAGGAATATCCACATCGTTCTCAAAAAACATATTTAAAAGAGCGGTTACGGTTATACTATCAGCTTACACTATAACTTTTGTTACAGTCATTTCTATGCCGGAACAAATAATTCTATTTGGAGTATTACATTATTTAGGGTATAGTATGATGATATACGGATTTTTTGAAAAAATTTTAAAAAAAATAAAATGGTATATAAAATTTATTGTCTATATATTTTTGTATATAGTTTTTTTTAACATTTATACAGAATCAAGTTTAAATTTTATATTTACAAAAATAAAAATCCCTTCTATTTTATTAGAATCTGATTTTTTATATCCTTTTGGAATAGTCAATGAAAATTTTACATCTTCTGATTACTTCCCTATTTTACCTTGGATTTTTGTTTTTTTAATAGGAACTGCCATATCTGATCCAATTTTAAATAAAAAGTTACCAGAAAAATTTTATAATTTTAAATCTTCTTTTATAACATTTATGGGAAAACATACTTTGGTAATATATTTAATACATCAACCTATAATTATTTTTCTACTCTATATATATTCTAGGTACACGTTTTGAAATACCACATACTACTTCATATCCTATAGTATCGTATTTTTTGGCAACTTCATCAGCAGAAATTGAAGCCTTGTTGTCTATGCCTATTAAAGTTACAACATCTCCAGCATTTATATTATGTAGGTTTGATATATCTATCATGAGTTGGTCCATGCATATTCTACCTATTATTTTGCATTTCTCCCCTTTTAAAAGAACTTCTCCTTTTGAAGAAAGCAGTCTTGAATATCCGTCTGCATAACCAACAGTCACTGTTGCCACATTGATTTCTTGATTTGCTTCATAAGTTCTACCATAACTTACACAATCACCAGGATAAATTTTTTTTACTTCCGATACTATTGCTTTTAGCTCCATTACAGGCATTAAAATATATGGTAAAGGAGTATTTATATCGGGATGTAATCCATACATGGTAATTCCTATTCTTGCTAGTGTGCTTTTTCTACTATTATGATAACAAGCTCCAGCACTGTTTAAATAATGCAAGTGTTTTAAATTTATATTTTTTGTTTTTAATAAATCATAAACGTTCTCTATGTAACTTTTTTGATTTTGTGTAAATGTAATGTCATTTTCAGTTTGACTGTCTGCTACTGCAAAATGAGTAAAAATCCCTTCTATAGACAATTTATTTATGTTACAAATATTCTCTATTTCTTGAGAACATTCATGTATACTGGAAAATTTTAACCCTAATCTATTCATACCAGTATCTACTTTTATATGACACCTAACTGTATTTTTTGCATTTTTAGATATTAGTTCAGCATGTTCAGTTGAAACTATACTCTGTATTATATTGTATTTTTCTAAATCTGGTGCATATTCAGGTGGAGTGTAACCTAAAATTAAAATTTCACCTTGGGGACAGTTATTTCTTACACTTATAGCTTCATCTAAATTTGAAACTGCAAAATGTTTAACACCAATAGACCATAACTTGTTTAAAATTTTATCTTCTCCATGTCCATAGGCATCTGCTTTTATTACGGCCATAATGTTTGTTTCAGGGTATAGACTGTTTTTTATAGTATTTATATTATACTCAAGTCTCTTTAAATGAACTTCTGCCCATGCTCTTTTATGATATTGCTTCAAAATAAGGACTCCTTTTTATTGAATAAAATTTAAAATATTCGTTATTATTTATATGGTTTGTTTAACTATTTTTAGGGATTTCGACTTTGCGGAGTAGATCGGCTTCCAGTCGCCCTGAACTTTCGGTAAAATATCTCTACCCTATACATTGCTGAATAGTAACAAATATTATTTTTAAATAAATTGTAATGACTATTCTATTGAAATTTAATATAATATATGATAAAATTAAACATTGAGGGAATAAATAATTGAAAGTGAGAATGAAGATGAAAAACATTACGGTTTGTTTTTCAGGTCATAGGCCAGAAAAATTGCCTGGTGCAGGTAAGTGTGATAATTTTAAAACAAAACATATAAAAAAGTTATTATATGAAAAAATTTTAGAAAGTATAGAAGATGAGTATACAATTTTTATGTCAGGAATGGCAAGAGGAATAGATTTATGGGCTGCAAATATAATTATTAGTTTAAAAAGTAAATATGAAATTAAACTTATTTGTGTGAAGCCAACTGAAAATCATGGATATAATTTTCCAAGCGAAGATAAGTATGATTTAAATTATATACTTGAAAATGCTGATGAAATAGTTTGTACATCTGATAATTACAGTAAAGGCTGTTATAATATAAGAAATAAGTTTATGATAGATAATTCCTCAAGATTAATTGCATTTGTTAATAATTTTAGAAGTGGAACAGGTCAGACTATTAATTATGCAAAAAAATCAAATAAAGATATTGTGTTAATTGATTTAAAGGAAATAGATTATGTTAACACTAGTAATAATTATACTACTCAAAATAGTTTTTTTCAAGAAGAAAATTAATTTTTAACATTTCAACAATTCTTTCAACAGATGTTGAAAACTTAATTTTAAATATGTTAAAAGTTTATAGTATATTATGATTTTGATTTTACGTTGTTTGCTTAATATAAAATTAAAATTAAATGTAGTTTTACAAAAAAATTTCGGAGGATTCAACATGAAGAATGTTAAAAAAGTTAAAAGTGTAAAAAGAAAAACGATAGCTATTCCATTTTTGATAACTATACTTATATCGCTTATAGTAATTGGTATACCAGTTATGAAGTTTTATGAAAAAGTAGTAGAAAAAGATAAAATTAAAAATTTTGAAATAAAAGAAGAAGATGAATACAAAGTGAAGCCTGAAGATGACGCTACAATTTTATTTATTTTGGATACAAATGATACAAGTGACAAAAACACATATTTGTTACTTAGAACTTTAGTGGATAAAAAACAATTTGTGGTTGTTACACTTGCAAATGATACAATAGTTGATTATAAAAATAAGAAAAGTACAGTTGATAATTTATATTATAATGGAGGAGTGCCTGCTATAAAGACAGCAATTTCTGAGTCATTAAATATAGAAATAGATAAATATATAAAGCTAAATGATGAGTCTTTTATAAAAATTTGTGATATTTTAGGCGGTGTAACTTATTACATTCCAGAAGGCATAAAAAACTTTAATGTTGGTATGCAGTATTTATCAAGTGAAAAAATAATGACTTTTTTATCTTATAAAAATATGCAAGAAGATCAAAGAGTTTTTGCTGTAAATGGACTTGTACGTGAAATGTTAAATCAAACCATTGGGGAAAGATTGGCTGAAATTTTAAAAGATTCATTTTTTAAATTAATTGATATTATGGAAACAGATATTTCTTCAATAGATTTTAACAATGGAAAAGATGCAGTTGCTCATGTTTTTAAAAATGATGATTATAATGTTTATTTTTATGGAGTTAAGGGTGAAAGAGATGTAAAT
>JAEXNS010000174.1 GCA_023439605.1 Bacillota bacterium
CTCTAGTGGTGATTATACTTATTATCATTGTGTTTGACTACCATATAAAATTACACTATTCTCAAACAAATCCGCCAACCAAAACATAGTATCATCTGTTTGACTACCATATAAAATTACACTATTCTCAAACCTCAAAATTGAGAAAAACGCCCACTACAACGCAGTGATTTTATATAGTATAGTGAATTTCATAAACTAATTATAACAATTTTTTTGCATATAGTCAATAAATTTCGCACATATCTTCATCAATGATGTATATATTTTCGTATTCTCCTATTTTAGTTTTAAAGGAATTTTCAATAAATAAAACATTGTATTTTTTGTATTGTATTTCCTTATATAATAATTCTATTTCTGATATATCTAAATAAGACATTAAATTTACAAAGACTATGCATTTTCTGTTTAAAAACTCATAAAGAACAGACATATAGTCAATTATTTTTTCCAAAAAAGTATTTGAGTTTATTTCTATTTTTACATCAAATAGCTTTAATAAACCTGAAATATCAAACTGAACATCTAAAATCAATGGATATTCAGTTTGATTTATTAGTGTTTCAATATAATTAAAGGCTTCAGTTTTAAAGTTTTCAGTTTTTATATAATTTTCATCATCATATGCGATTTTTTTGATTTTGTTATATATAGCAGTTAAAACTTTTTTGTTGTTTATATCTAAATTAAAAAAATCAATAATTATTTCAAGATGTTTTTGCATATCCAAGGGGATAAAATCTTCTGATAAAACGAAATCACCATTTTCACCATTTATTTGATTTATGATATCTTCTATTAGCTGTGTTAAAAATTTTTGGTTTTCTATAATCAGTATATTTATCATTTCATTTTTAAAATCAATAATTTTACTGAACATAGGGTGAGCTAACATCATAAAATAATCAACCTTTCTTCATTATCAATGATTTCACTATAAAAAGAACCTGTTATGATTTCCATTTTTGCGAATTGTTTTTCTGTTATACATAGCATTTGAACCAATCCAGCTGGAGGTTTGTTTTTTCTTATAGTTTCCATAACTGCAGATGCAACTGTCATATTTACAGCTAGTTTGCAGTACACAGATTCTTGTAACATCATAAATCCATTTGTTAAAAGACTTCTTCTGAATTTTGTGTATTCTCGTCTATCTTTTTTTGTTAAAGTAGGAAGGTCAAAAAAGATTAAAATTCTCATGAATCTATAACTCATTTCTGTAAAACCTGATTTTTTAAATATCATTATCATTTAAAGCATCAAAAATACTCCTACAATATATTTTTATTGCGTTATTTACATAATGTATTTTATCATCAATGATAACTTGTTTGTTCAAAATATTTACTATTTTCATTTTCTCCTCTTTTCCGAAATCTTCAAAATCCATGGTTAGAACTTCTTTATCAACTAAAATTCTAAAAGGTTCCATCAAATCACAGCTTAAGTTAAATTGATTGTACATATTATCGTGAAACATTCCTATTTGAGTTATGTAGCCATTAGATACAATTTCTCTGTTAAATGCAGAAAGTAAAATGCTATAACCATAATTTAAAGCAGAATTTATAATATTTTCACAACTTCTAGTAAAACTTAAACCAAAAATAGCATTAAAATAAACTTTTGCAGAATGTCCCTCTCTATTTGTTTCGTCGCATAACATCAATTCTTTTAGGTATTTATCCAAAACATTTGCTTCCATACAACCAAGTTCTAAAAGTAGCTTTTTTTGATTTGATATTTTTTCTCTGACAATTTCTGTCCAAACTAAATCTTTAATATGCTTTTTCCATTCATTTTGTCTTTTGACTTTTTGGCTGGTGTCATGGCTTCCATAAAAGGAAGCCAATTCACCATAAGGATTTCTTTTTTCATCACAAAAAATTAACTTTATCTTTCTTTTGCTTAATTCGCACATCAGGGCAGATGTAATAGAAACAGCAGTTGTCTCTATTATAACTGTAGATATTTCAGATAAAAAAATTTTTTGTATACATTCACCTCTAACAACCATGTAATTTAATTTTAAATCCAGTTTTGCTCTACTGGATATAACAACTATTCTCCAACTCATAGCTCAAGCAAATTCACCTCTTTTTCAAAAACTCCTGTTATAGATTGGTTTATAATAGCTAACTGGCTACATTTATGTATTTTTTTAGATGTTTTTATATCACCAGCGTTTGCAGGACCACCTATCAGTTTTAAGTCTGATTTTTGTGCATTACATGCAAATAGTTTTAAAATATTTATTAAAACTATTGATTGTTCTTGTGATGATAGATTTTCAAAATTTGATTTTTTAGTTTCAAGTGTTTCTATCTGTGCAGAGAGTTTAACACTATAAAGTTTATTTTTGAGCTTTTCAATAAAGAGCTCATATAGCTCAATATTTTCTTCCACTGTTATTTTTTCATGAGGAGTAAAGTCAGGCAATTTATCCTTTGAATTTATCTTTTTTATTCTTTCCATATATTTAGAGAGCATTTTTATATAGACTTCATATTTATAATCTAATTTTAATTGTATAGCGTTTTTGCAAGTTAACCTTGTTCCTGTTCTGCCTGAAATATGCATTAAGAAACCATCTAATTTTAATAGAGTTCCTATTTTTATTTTATTAATCAAAATTTTTGGATTTACTAAATTTAATTCATTTTCACAATAGGAAATCATATCTTGTTCTGCTTTGTTTTTTAAGTATAAATAAACTGGTTCGATGGTTTTGATTCTGCCTTTCTTTTCATCATGTTCAACTAAGATGAAGTATGCCCCAGTTGCTTTATTGTAGCC
>JAEXNS010000251.1 GCA_023439605.1 Bacillota bacterium
TGAAAATTCGGATGAGTGGTATACAGGTGGTGGGGACTTTTACGGAAAAGAAATTTGTACAATTAGAGATAAAAATGGAGAAGAAAAAACAAGGTTTAGAATTCCAACATTAGATAATAGACAAGGAATGTCTTATCAAAATGTATATAGTTTAAATCAAGATGAAACTATAACTTTTATAGATGGAGATTATTATGGAAAAGAAGAAATCAAAGTTCTTTTCTTAAATAAAAATGGAGAAATAACAGAAGAAATAAAGTTAAACAAAGATAAAATTTTTAAAGAACCAAATGTTTGTATTAAAGATTTTATAAAAACTAAAAATAATGATTTCTTTATATTTTATACGAAAAATGACATATACAATAATATATCTTTAAATGATATCTATAACGATGTATTACTAATAGATAGCAAAGGAAACTTAAAAAAGAAAATATATAAATTAGATGGACAAATTATAAAAAATATCTTTTATAATGATGAGCAATATTATGTTATTTATGAAGAAGATAATAAATATAAAATTGGAATACTAGATATAGAAAATCAAAAGATAGATGAATTAGATATTTTAGAAAATTATAATGGAGAATCAATTAAAAAATCAGATGGAAAGTATTTGTTTACCTTTGAAAATTTTAATCAAACGTCTTTATGGGGTTATGAAAAAGAAAAAGGTAATATAGTTGAGATTTTCAATTTTTTAAATACAGGAATATATAATCACAAATATGGAAATGTTATTATAAATAAAGAAGGATTGTATGTTTTAGGGCCGAATTTACAGTATATTCGAAACTATAATGAAGATGGATTTAATAACAGCGAAAATACTTATATTTCAAAGTATATACCATTAAGTAAAGATAATACAAACAATAAAAAAATAATAACTGTAGGAACATGCAATTTGTCTGAAGATATGAATTATGCTATTGAAAAATTTAATACTGAAAATAATAATTATCAAATTTATATCAGAAACTATTCGGATTATTTAAATAACGATGATAGGGAAGCTTCAAAACTTTTAAATTATGATTTGACAAATGGTAATATACCAGATATAATTTTATTTGGGAACTACAATAAACTTGATGGTTTAATCAATCAAGGCGTTTTGTCAGATTTGAATCAATTTATAGAAAAAGATGAAACAATAAAAAAAGAAGAGTATTTAGAAAAAGCCTTTGAAGCATTTGAAAAAGATGATAAGTTATATGCTTTTTTCCCTAGTTTTAGTGTAGATACTATGATTGGATTTGAAACGGATTTAGGAGAAAAACAGGGATGGAATATAGATGAATTAACAAGTTTTTCAAAAGAAAACAAGGATAAAAAGCTAATATTATCAAGGGATAAAAGAGAGCTGATAGAATCTTTTTTAAGTTTATATATGGATGAATACATTGACTATGACAAAAATACATGCAACTTTAAAAAAGAAAGCTTTGTTAAAATATTAGAGTTGATAAAAGAAAATAATAAAAATATTTTAACGCAAAATGATATTTCAAAAGAATATAATCCGTATCTTTCTAAATCGAAAGATGATATATACTTGAAAAAATTTAATTTTTATAGTTTTCAATATATAAGAAATTATTTTGCTCAATATAATCATAACAAACCAGTTTTAAAAGGAATGCCATCAAAAGAAGGAAATGGTGCTGCTTTATTTCCTGTTTTCACCATAGCTATTTCTGAACAATCAGAAAATAAAGAAATTGCATGGAAATTTATAAGAACTTTTTTACAGGATGATTTTCAAAATAATGATTTTACTTTTCCAATAAAAAAATCATACTACGAATACAGAACTAATATGAAATTTGAAAATTCAATTTATGAGTATATCAAACAAACTTCAAAAGTAAATATTGTTGATACAAACATAATAGACATTATAGAAAAAGAATATAATGATTTTGAAAGGGGTAAAAAAACAGCCACTCAAGTAGCAAAATCAACACAGAAAAAAGTCACTCAATATTTAAACGAAATAAAATAAAAAAATTATAGTCAATCCATATCTTTGATAAGGATTTACAAGAGGAGAATAAATTTGAAAGTAATAAAAAGCATAATTTGTATATTGTCAGTTATTTTAATGTCGCTATTTACTTTATCATGTGAAAAGATAGGTGTAGATAAATCGATTATAAACCAAAAAAACAAAATTTCAAACAAGGTTGAATATAAAAACTTTGAAATGTTGAACTATTATAAAGAAAAAAAGGTTATTTATAGTACATACGGTTATATAAGTTCTCAACTATATATTAAAAACAATGAAATTTATATTGTTGGAAATCCATATGATTTAGAAATGAATGTGTCAATTCAAGAAAATGCCGAAAAAAATGGTTGCATGGTATTTGATGGAAATGGTGATCAAAAGGCAAGTTTTCTAATCCCCAAAAATGATTTTTCAAATTTACAAATTATTAGTGATGATGGAACGATTCTTACCTTATCTGAAGTGAAAAATCAAAGTTCATATAAAAATTATAATATTATAGAGATTGACAATAATGGTAAAGAAATAAAAAAATATGATTTAAACGACTTTTTCTATAAAAAAAATTACAACATTATTGACTTTAAGAAAACACAGGACAATGATTTAGTCATAAGTTATTTGGAACAAGGAAATATGAAGATAGTAGTAATAGATGAAAATAAAAATATAAAATTTAAAAGTGAAGATTTAGAAGAAAAAGATTATAAATATTTTATTTTAAATGATAATAGTACAGAGGCTATATACTTGGAAAATGGAATTTATAAAATAGCAACTTTAGATATTGAAAATAAAAAAATCCATAATGAAAATGAATTATATGGATTTGATGAATTGTTTCTATTTAATTTAAAATCAGGTGTAGGCAAATATTCTTTTGTTTTTATGCATAATAATTCTATTTTTGGTTATGATAAAGAAATAAAAAAAATTGTTGATATTATAAATCTTACAAATGCAAATGTAGATGGAAATATTTCTGACTATGTGATGTTAAATGAAGAAGAAGTTGTAATAACAAAGTATAATGATAATTCATATGAATATGAGACTGTAATAAAACATGATAGTAATATTTCATATGAAGAATTTAATAGAACTAAAAATAATAATTTAATTGAAAATGTTCTAATGAAAGGACTTAGTGACGAATATCATACAGTAGTCTCTATTTATTCTCCTATTAGTAAAGAAGAATTTTCAAAATTAGATAATAGAAAAATAATAACTGTAGGTGGAGTTATTATTGAAGAAGAAGTTTTATCTTTAATTAGAGATTTTAACATTAGAAATAAAGAATACAAAATTATGGTAAAAGATTACTCTTCTTATTCAGGGTTTTATAATTATACTCAGGCGGCAAGTGATCTAAATGAGGATTTAATGAGTGGAAATATTCCGGATATTATTATTTCAAATTCAAACTATAGTATTGAACATTTGATAAATAAAGGGATTTTAGCAGATTTAAATCCATACATAGAAAATGATAAAGAAATAATAAAAGATGATTATCTTGAAAAGGCATTTGAAATTGGAAAAAGGGAAAATGAATTATATTATTTTTATCCATCTTTTAGAGTAAAAACTTTAGTTGGTGAAAAAGAAGAAGTAGGAGAAAAGAAAGGTTGGGATATAAACGAATTTGTAAAATTTTCATCTGAAAAAGGAGAAAAAAGTCCGTTTATAACATATAGTAAAAGAGCTTTGTTTGAGTTACTTTTAAATTTATATATGGAAGATTATATTGATTATGAAAAAAATACTTGTAACTTTGAAAAAGAAAGTTTTGTAAAAATTTTAGAATTTATAAAAGAAAATTCTAGTAAAATGATATCTGGAGAAGTGTATTTAGACTTATATTCAACTGGAGTGAATAAAAATGCATATCTAAATGAAGCGAATATATATAGTTTTGCAAATCTAATGCAAATTCTAAGAAAAGTAGATTATGGAGATGGTGATTTTTATATTAATGGAGAAAAGATAGATACAACTAAAGAAGTAACACTAAAAGGTATGCCTTCAAAATCAGGAAATGGTTCTGCATTTTTACCTGAATATATAGTTGCTATATCTGAGCATTCAGAAAATAAAGATGCAGCTTGGACATTTGTAAAAAAAATTTTAAGTGATGAATTTCAAAATTCTAATTCAATAGTATTTTCAATTAAAAAATCAGCTTTTACAGATGAAAATTATTCCGAATATAATGATTTCATAAGTTCATTATCTCAAGTATATGTTTCAGACGTAGAAATATTAGATATAAT
>JAEXNS010000347.1 GCA_023439605.1 Bacillota bacterium
TAACATGGCAATTGCACCTATCCAATCAATATGCACCAAAGGGTTTATGGTCAATCTACCTTGATTTTTTGCTGTATCATCACCAAGTTTATTTGCCGCCCATGCGTGTGCAAATTCATGTACAGGAAAAGCGGTGAATAAAACTAAAGCTTTTATCATTATATTGACTAAATCTTCTTTTGAAATACCTTCAACCATTTTATTTCTCCTATCACATATCAAGTATTACACTAATAACCAAATTAAAAGTGTTTTTATTTATCTACTATTAAATATTTTACTTCAATTTATAAAAAAATGCAAGCTTAAATACATATATATTTTTTTGTTACGATGATATTCGTTAATGTTTTGCCAAAGATGTTTACAGAAAGTCTAGGGTGAACGGAAAGCACGGTCGACTCCGCAGAGTCGAAACCCTTGCAAAACCATAAACTTTACCTTTAGATGATTAATAGTAACTCTCAATCTCATATTTATGATATCAAAATATCTTAAAAATTAAACTAATCATATTCACTTCGTTAATCATAAGTTCAGATTTTAAATTTTACATCAATAAATATTTTACTTTAATTTATAAAAAAAAGCAAGTTTTAAATATTTATTGAAAAAACACCTTTAAAATCATTTTTAAAGGTGTTTTAGATTAAAAAATATTATTTTTTAAGATCGTTGATATAATTTTTATTGTATATTTCTTCTACATCATTGATTTTTATAGGTTTACTAAACAAATACCCTTGAATAAAATCGCAACCTATGCTTTTAAGCTTAAAATACTGTTCATAGTTCTCAATTCCTTCTGCAGTTATAAATAGATCTAAACTATGAACAAATGAAATCAATGCTTTCATTACCTTTATATCCTTCATGGCTAAAAACCTGTCGTTTTGTGTTTTATCTAGTTTAATTTTATCAACTGGAATAAATGTTATATAGTTTAATGACGAATATCCTGTTCCAAAATCATCAAGTGCAATTTTTACACCTATACGTTTTAAATTATTTAAAAAATCTATTGTTTCTTCTTTTCTTTCTAACAATACACTCTCTGTAATTTCAACTTCAAGATATTTTGCTTCAACACCTGATTCTTTTATACTTTGCTCTAAAAATTCTAGGTAACCTTTATCTTTTAATTGCTTATTAGAGAAATTTATGGCAATGTTTTTTAATTTTGTCTTATTTTCCTTCCATATTTTCAATTGGTTTATTGCAGTAGTTGTAACCCATCTTCCAATTTCAATTATCATATCAGTATCTTCAGCTATTGGAATAAACTTTGCTGGTGATATTTTCAAATTTTTTATTCTTAATAAGGCTTCAAAGCCCATTACTTCTCCAGTATTAAGATTAACTTGTGGTTGAAATACTAACTCAAAACCATCATATTTTAATGCATCTCTCAGGATATATTCTATTTCATTATTTTCTTTCAATTCATTTTTTAGGCTATCAACATAAAATAAATAGTTATTTTTTCCTTCTTTTTTTACTTTATACATAGCTGTATCTGCGTTCATGATTAATTCATCTATATTGTTAGAATCATTAGGAAATCTAGTTATACCTAAACTAAAACTCAAATAATTTTCTTTTTCATAAACAACAAACGGCTCCTTAAATAAATTATTTATCATTAAAACTATTTCTTTTAAGATTTCAAAATCATTATCACCTAAATAAAGTATTAAAAACTCATCTCCACCTATCCTAGAAACAAAAAAAATCTCATTTACTATAGTTTGTAATCTTTTTGCAACTTCTATAAGAACTCTGTCACCATAAGCATGTCCTAAATTATCATTTATTAATTTAAAATTATCTAAATCCAATAAAAAAACTGCTCCAATAAGATTAGAATTTATTTTTTCATTTAATTCATACATAAAACGCATCCTATTAGGTAAATTGGTTAAATAATCATGATTTGCAAGGTACTCTATATATTCTTCTTGTTCTTTCATTTTTGTTACATCAAAAAATATACCATGAATAAACTTTATGTTTCCCTTTAAATCTTTTACCCCCATTCCCCTCATAAGCAACCATTTTACACTTTTATTCTCTTTTAATAAAGGAATTTGTATATTTATCTCTTTTCTTTCTCCTTTTATATAACTTCTAACTTCATATAAAATTCTCTCTGCATCTTTTGGATAAAATAATTTATCTAAAAGTGCATAAACATTCTCCTCTTTTTTAAATTTACAATCCACCAAATCATTATAGCTTCCCGAAAAATTTATAGTATTATTTTTTAAATTAATTTCCCAAATTGCAGCTTTTGTATTATTTATTGCCGTCTCATACTTTTGGTTTAATATAGTAATTTCTTCTACTTGATTTTGAATAATAGAATATTGACTTCTTAATTCCTCTTCAGAAGAAGCTAAATTTGCATATGTAGATATAAGCTTATCATTTGTTTCTTTCAATTCCTTTTCAATATTTCTTCTACGTACATTATCAAATAATATATATATTATTATTAAAATCAATACAATAATAAAAATAAGTATATTTACAAATAGCTTAAAGTTTTCCTTTATAAAATTTTCTTCTTCATTTATAATTATACTATTTTCAGGCAAATCATTTTTATTGATTTTGTATTTTTCTAATAAATTGTTGTCAAAATAATAGTAATTAGGACTTTTATCAATCATATCTATCTTTTCAATAGGAACGCCACCAAAATAGTCCATAACCATTTTTGCAGCCAACTGTCCGGATTTTTCATATGAAATCATTTTACCACCAACTATGCCTTTTCCTAAACCTCCAGCAGAAAATCTGTATATGGGTAAATCTGAATTTTCAACAAGAAATTCAATAGAATCATCTACATTTTTCATAATTCCATCTTTATCTTTATATAAAGTCATATGTAATAAAACAGTATCTGTACTTAATTCCTTTAATTTATTCGCAAATTCTCCATAAGTATATTTTGAAATATCCAAATCATCAAAAATAATATCTTTAAATTCATCTTTCAAACTATAAAAATTCTTTTTATCTCCCATTCCAGTTACTGAACCATCAACAATTGCAACTACTTTCTTTGTTTTTGGATGTAGTTTAAGTGCTATTTCTATATTATCCTTAATTGATGTTTCATCAATTACACCTGTAATATATTTGTCTTTTGAAGCTTTTACGGCCAACTCTATGTCATTAATGCCTAAAAAAATAATTGGTTTTTCTGAAAATAATTCTTCTCTATACTTTAAAGAAAAATTAAGAGCACTATCATCGCCAACAATTATAGCATCATATGGTGGTAAATTATTTATTTTATATTTTATGTACTCATAAAATACTTGTTCACTTTCTTTATTATCAAACCTCTTCGTATCCATGTATTCCACATCTAAAATAACTTTTTCTTTATCGAAGACACTTTTTAAACCTAATTTCTGATATGGAACAGAAGCAAAGTTTTCGGAATAAGAGCTTATAAACAAAATTTTTTTTCTATAAGTTTCTGAATTAACTGTAAATTTTATTAACATCGAAAATGTTATTATTGAAAGTAATATATATAGAGAAATTTTTAAATGTATTTTTCTATTCATTTATAATCATCACTTCCTTCTGTCTATTATAAGTTTTATTTCATTTCTTTTGTCATTTAAATTAATTATTAATATAAATCTATATTTAATAAAATCGACATTAACATAATTTATTTAAACCAATTTTAAGTATTTAAAAAAAAATAAATAATAAATAAAAAAAGTCTTGCTTTTTTTTTCAAAGTGTGTTAGAATATTAAAAGTGTTCCTGAAAACTCAATATGTTTTGGCTTTATTTTTATATTTTTATACAATGTATCGAGTTTTCAGCAACGCTAAATAGATTATTATATGATATTATAGAAGGAGGTGCAGCCTAATGGCAAAATGTGAAATTTGCGGAAAGGGTGTAACTTTCGGTATTAAAGTTTCTCACTCACACAGACGCACCAACAGAACTTGGAAACCAAATGTTAAACGTGTTAAAGCTATTGTAAATGGCACTCCATGTCGTGTTTACGCATGTACAAGATGTATTCGTTCTAACAAAGTTACTCGTGCTGTCTAAATTGATTGTATACCGAATATTTCAAGACACATTTCATTTGAAATGTGTCTTGTTTTTTTGTACATTTATATTTTTACTATTCAGTCTCTAAAGGGGATTTTCACAATTTTGCATGGGTTTTGACTCTGCGAAGTCGACTGTGCTTTTCAGTCGCTCTAGATCTTCGGAAAAACATCTCCACTCTATATATATGGCTAAATAGTAACTATTTTTTCAGCAATTAAAAATTTTATTTTTTTTCCTTCTTGTGTAAACATATTTTCATGCTCTGTAACTATATTTTCTTTAAAATCACTATTATGTAAATCAAGTGACTTGTATAATATTTTAAAACCTGATTCATCAAAATATTCTAATGACTCATTAAATAATTCATCATCATCCGTCTTAAACCATATTTGTGAGTTCAAATTCAAGAAATCACGATATTTAGATAATTGCCTTGAATGAGTAAGTCTTCTTTTTTTATGCTTTGCCTTTTGCCATGGATTACAAAAATTAATATAAATTCTATCTATATTATCTTCTTTTGAAAAAGACATGTTGATTTGTTCAATATTTTTAATCATTAACTTTACATTTTCTACTTTTAATTGTTTTTCTGTATACGCTTGCTCTAGCTTTCTTTTTGCAAGCCCTAACATCTCACTTTTAATATCTACCGCTACAAAATTTATATTTTGATTTTGCAAAGCCTTTTGCGAAATAAACCCACCTTTTCCACAACCCAATTCTAAATGTAATGGGTTATCATTTACAAACATTGTTCTCCATTTACCATTTAATTCATCAGGACTCTTAATATAAAAATCACAATTTTCTAATTCTGGTCTTGCCCAAGGTTTCCTTCTAATTCTCATTTGACAAACGCCTTTCACACTAAAAATAATGTATTAAATTTTTTAAAACACAAAAGTATTATATCATATATTAAACTAAAAATCATCTTTTTTTTAAAATTAGTTGACACTTGCTATATATTTGGTATAATATATAATATAGAACAAAAAATCATACCCTCGCATATAACCTTTAGACATATTCAAAAAAATGTTTTAATTTAATTATAAACAAGTGGGAGGTTTTTTATGCACAATATCCCTTTTTTCGATACAACTTTATTTAATGCTTTTTACTATTTTATTTTTTGGTCAGTTTTTGGTTGGTGTTTAGAAACAGTAGTGAGAACAATTGAGACCGGTGAATTTGAACCTCGTGGTTTTTTAAACGGGCCCATATGTCCTATTTATGGTTTTGGTGTAATTTCAATGATTTTAATTTCTAAACCTATTATTGATAATATAATTTTACTATATTTCGTTTCTGTTATAATTTGTTCTTTATTAGAGTTAACTGTGGGCATATTGCTAGAAAAATTATTTGACGGAAAATGGTGGGACTATTCTACTTATAAATTTAACTATAAAGGAATAATATCATTAAAGATATCTTTATTATGGGGGCTAGGTTGTGTTATAGTATTAAAATTTATACATCCTTTTTTAAATAATACTGTAGAACATATTCCACACTCTTTCGGGAATATTATGGCAATCTTTGCTTTTTCAATTATTATAATCGACTTAATCTGTAGTATTCTTGAAGTAATAGAATTAAAAAATAAACTTAGACAGCTAGATAATCTTGCAAAGGTTCTTAGAAAAACATCGGATACAATAGGCGGTAATATTTCCAAAAAAGTTTTAACCATAAAAGATAATATTGAACCATCTAATATAAAAGAAAATCTTTCATATGAAATTTCAAATATAAAAGAAAAATATGAATATCTAACTGAACAAATAATTAATTCGAAACACATAAGAATTATTCGTTCATTCCCTTATATATCTTCTAATAAATATAACTATGTTCTTAGTTCAATAAAGTACAAATTAAAATCAAGGAAAAATAGAAAAAGTCCATTTTACTTAGAAGAAATAAAATCATCTGAAAAAACCAATAATATAGGAGAAGTACATGAAAGTTAAAACATACGACATAAAAGTTCCATACGAAAAATCAGGCATATATGATAATGATTTGTCTGCAAAATTAACAGCATATACACTAGATGTATCTTGGGAAATAGGAAAAAAAATAAGACCTGCTGTTATTATATGTCCTGGAGGAGGTTACGAATATGTTTCAGAACGAGAATCCGAACCTGTAGCTGTTAGGTTTTTATCTTTTGGTATACAAGCTTTTGTATTAAAATATAGTGTAGTTAGAAAACCATTCCCTACTGCACTTTTAGAACTTTCCCAGTCTGTTGCCTTTGTACGTGCAAATGCCGAGGCGTGGGACATAGATAAAAACAATATAATAATTTGTGGATTTTCAGCTGGTGGACACCTAGCTGCAAGCCTTGGTGTCCATTGGAATAAAAACTTTGTAAAAGAAACACTAGGATTTAGTACAGAACATAAACCAAATGGATTAATATTATCATATCCCGTTATAACAGCTGGAAAGCATAAACATGAGGGATCTATAAAAAATATAGCTGGAGTATCACCTAAATCCACTCTTTTAGATATTTTATCTTTGGAAAAACAAGTGGATTATAATACCCCAAAATCTTTTATATGGCATTGTGCAGATGACGATGTAGTTCAAGTAGAAAACACAATTTTATTTACTAAATCATTAAGTAAATTTAAAATACCTTTCGAATGTCATATATACCCTTATGGTGGTCATGGTTTATCTCTTTCAGATGAAACAACTTCTAGTAATCCCAACTTAATAAATAAAACTTGTGCTGCATGGTTTGAATTAGCTATAAATTGGTTAAAAAGATAAATTCACCAAATTATGCTTTCTCCAAATTTGAGATTTTTAAAAATAACCAATAATTCAGAATACAGGTTGCTATTTTATATGAGTTTTGACTCTTCAGATTCAACTTAGACTTTCCTGCCATATTG
Source organism: Bacillota bacterium (assembly GCA_023439605.1). Lineage (GTDB taxonomy): Bacteria > Bacillota > Clostridia > Oscillospirales > Ruminococcaceae > JAEXNS01. Next base: position 7,023 of record JAEXNS010000347.1, read on the forward strand.
AATCTTTGTTAAAAAATCTCTGCTTATTCATATGGTTGTACTAAGATGAATTAAAAATATTTAAAAACTCTTGAGATTTTGCAGGATTTTTTACCATTCAGACATGTGTATAGGGTGTAAATATTTTACTGAAGATCCAGAGCAACCGGAAACCCCATTCGACTCCGCAGATTCGAAGCCATTGCAAAACCGTAAATTTTTCCTTTTGAGGCTGAATAGTAGCGATTTTTTGAAAATATTAGATTTCAAAAGACATGAACCCT
>JAEXNS010000060.1 GCA_023439605.1 Bacillota bacterium
ACATGTATCTGGAGAAATTTCATCTGCTAAAACAATTGTGCCATCTTGAGTTTTACCAAATTCTAATTTAAAGTCTATTAATTCTATATTTAAATCTTTTAAATAATCTGTTAAAACTTGATTAACTTTTAGAGAATAACTCGCTATTTGTTCCAACTCTTCTTCTGTACTCCAACCCATAGCCATTATATGATATTCGTTAACCATAGGGTCACCAAGTGAATCATCTTTGTAACAGTATTCTAAAACAGTTTTTCCTAGTTTTACACCTTCTGCTACGCCTAATCTTTTTGAAAGTGAACCAGCTACAATATTTCTAACGATAACTTCCAAAGGAACTATTGTTACTTTCTTCACTATAGTTTCTCTATCTGAAATTTCTTCAACTAAATGTGTTGGCACCCCGTTTTTTTCCAATAATTTCATTAAATGATTTGTTACTCTGTTATTGATAATACCTTTGTTTAAGATAGTTCCTTTTTTTTCACCATTAAAAGCAGTTGCATCATCTTTGTAATCTACTATTACTAAATTTGAATCATTTGTTGCATATACTTTTTTTGCTTTTCCTTCATAAAGTTGCTCTGTTTTTTGTAAGTTTTCCATTAAAAATTCCTCCATAAAATATTATTAATTATATTTTTACTTAAAGTCTTATATATTTTTTATATCTGCTTGAAGTTGTAAATCTTTTTCTTTTACTACTTCAGCCATTTGAGTTTTCATATTTGATAATTTATTTGATAAATCATCATTTGCTAAAGCTAATATTTGAACTGCTAATATCGCAGCATTTGAAGCACCATTTATAGCTACAGTAGCTACTGGAATTCCTTTTGGCATTTGAACTGTAGATAATAAGGCATCTAATCCATCAAGAGTTGAAGATTTCATAGGTATACCTATAACAGGTATTGTAGTATGTGCTGCTAATACACCTGCCAAATGTGCTGCCATTCCCGCTGCTGCAATGATAACACCAAATCCATTTGACTGTGCATTTTTAGCAAATTCGCACGCTTCATATGGAGTTCTGTGTGCAGACATTACGTGTACTTCAAAATCAACACCAAAATTTTTCAATTCTTTTGCAGCATCTTTTACAACTGGAAAATCACTATCACTGCCCATTATTATCGCTACTTTTTTTGACATAAAAACCTCCAAATGTTTTTCATATGTTAATACTTATACCAATTCAAAAATTGATATATTTGAACTTCATATCAATTTTTGAATTGCTCCAATAAAATGCTTGATTAAATATCAATAAAATATAAAATTGCATTTGTTATTATTTTAAGATTTAGTGATTTATCTCTTACTTTTTTGTACTTACATAAATAAAACTGCGACAAAAGCCACAGTCTAGTAAAGAAAGGAAGTTGGATGTAGATTATTGATACAAAAATATACACTACTCCCTATATAGGATATTCTGCACTTTTTCTTGTTCATAATCTCACCTCAATATTAAAATAACATTTATCTTAATTATACATTATTTAATGTGACTTTTCAACTATTTTTTTTATAAATTATTTTTTAATAGTGCATACATACATGAATCATATATATTACCATTTTTAAAAACACTATTTTTCATTATACCTTCTAAATTAAATCCTGCTTTTTCAAGAACACGACGGGAACCAATATTGTTTGCAAACGGCTCTGCATAAATTCTCTCTAAATCAAATTTTTCAAATGCAATTTTACATATTTGTTTTACTGCATTTGTCATAATATTTTTACCCCAAAAATCTTCACCTAACCAATATCCAAGTTCGCCACATTTTTTATGAACATCATTTTTTACAAATATACCTATACTACCTATTGCTTCTTTGTTTAAAACTATAGCACGACAAATCTGATGCTCATCATTTTTCTCTATACAATCATTTACATACCATTTTGCATCTTCATAAGTGTATGGATAAGGGAAAACATCCCTCAATTTTTCAGCTATCTTAAAATTATTTGCATTTTTATAAACACCATCAACATGTTCTTTGCTCCACTTTTCAAGTGTAAAATCCATAAAAACACTCCTTAATATAATTTATCAAACCAAATAAAATTAACTACTTATTTAAAATACAGTTTATTAAAAATCAAAAATTTAGGATAAAGAAATTATTTACCCTAAATTTTTGTATATTATTAGTATGTTTATTTTTTCAATAATTTTTTAGTGATTTTCTTTGCTTTCTTTTTACATTTGCCACAAGCTTTAGCAACTTTTGTTTCTGCCTTTACGTCTTTAAAATTGGATGCACCATTTTTTATTGCTTTTTTTATATCCTTTTTTGTTACTTTGTAACAAGAGCAAATAATTTTTGACATAAAATCACTCTTTTCTATTATTATTTAACTATTATCGACTTTCCAGTCATTTCTGTTGGCAATGGTAAGTTTAAAAGTTCAAGCATAGTTGGTGCAATATCCGCTAAAACACCATCATTTCTTAAATTACAATCATGTCCAACTACTATAAAAGGAACTGGATTTGTTGTATGTGCAGTAAATGGAGAACCATCTTCTTAACACATTTGATCTGCATTTCCATGATCTGCAGTGATTAATGCCACTCCACCATTTCCCAATATAGCATCTACAGTTTTTCCTACACATTTATCAACTGCTTCAACAGCACTTTTGGCTGCGTCAAAAATACCTGTATGTCCAACCATATCACAGTTTGCATAGTTTAATATAATAACGTCATACTTGTCAGCTTTTATAGCTTCAACTACTTTATCACAAACTTCATATGCACTCATTTCTGGTTGCAAATCATATGTAGCAACTTTGGGTGAGCTAACTAAAATTCTTTCTTCATTTTTACATGGTTCTTCTACACCACCATTGAAGAAAAATGTTACATGAGCATACTTTTCAGTTTCTGCAATACGCAACTGAGTTAAGCCGTTATTTGAAATATATTCTCCCAAAGTATTGTTTAATGATTGTGGTTTAAAAGCAACACTTACATTTGGCATGGTTACATCATACTGTGTTAAACATACAAAGTGTAGTTTTAATTCCTCTTTATTAAATCCATCAAATGCTGGATCAACAAAAGTTCTAGTTATTTCTCTAGCTCTATCTGGTCTAAAGTTAAAGAACACTACGCTATCATCAGATTTTATATTTCCATTTTTATTACATACAGTTGGAATTACAAACTCATCTGTTGCATTATTGGAATATGATTCTTCCATTACAGCCAAAGGATTTTCGTTAAAATTACCTTCTGATTTTACCATAGCCGAATATGCTTTTTCAACTCTATCCCAACGATTATCTCTATCCATTGCATAATAACGACCTGAGATAGTTGCTATTTCACCAACACCTATTTCAGACATTTTATTTGTCAATTCTATAATAAAGTCTTTTCCACTTGTAGGAGGTACATCTCTACCATCCATAAAACAGTGTACATATACTTTTTTGAGATTAGATTTTTTGCACATTTCTAAAAGACCATATAAGTGAGAATTATGACTATGTACTCCTCCATCGGATAGTAAACCCATAAAATGAATAGCAGAATCATTTTTCTTACAATTTTCTATAGCTTCTAGCAATTCTTTATTTTCAAAAAAATCCCCGTCTTTTATTGATTTTGTAATTCTAGTTAATTCTTGGTATACAATTCTTCCTGCACCTATGTTTGTATGACCAACTTCAGAATTACCCATTTGTCCATCTGGTAAACCAACATCCATACCGCTTGCACCAATTAAAGTGTTAGGCGATTCTTTTATATACTTATCTAAATTTGGTGTATTTGCAGCATATATTGCGTTGCACTCTGTGTTTTTATTATATCCAAAACCATCCATAATAATTAAAGCTATTGGTTTTTTGCTCATTTTATCAATCCTTCCTAATTAAAAAGACATGTAAATTATTACTATTAAGCTATATGTATAGTGTAGAGATGTTTTACCGAAGGTCCAGGGCGACCGGAAAGCCCGGTCGACTCCGCAGAGTCGAAACTCCTACAAAATCATAAACTTTACATTTAGCAACTGAATACGTAACTGTAAATTATATTTTAAATTATTTTGATGCTTCATTTAATAAAACAGCAAATTTATCTGCTACAAGAGAAGCTCCACCTATAAGACCACCATCTACATCTGGTTGTGCCAATAATTCAGCAGCATTATTTTCATTCATAGAACCGCCATATTGAATTGTCATAGCATCTGCAATTGATTTATTATAAAGTTTTTCTACTGTAATTCTTATAAATGCACAAACTTCATTTGCCTGTTCAGAAGTTGCTGTTTTTCCAGTTCCTATTGCCCATACTGGTTCATATGCAATAACTATATTTTTGATTTGTTCTTCTGAAATATTTGAAAGTGCAATTTTTGTTTGCATAGATACTATTTCTTCAGTTATATTTTGTTCTCTTTCTTCAAGTAATTCGCCCACACATAAAATCACTTTTAAACCAGCGTCAAGAGCTGCTTTTGTTCTTTTATTTACTGTTATATCAGTTTCAGCAAAATATTGTCTACGTTCACTATGACCTATAATAACGTATT
>JAEXNS010000124.1 GCA_023439605.1 Bacillota bacterium
GACATCCAGTGGTTGAATTAATGCTTGAAAATGAAGTGTTTGTTCCAAATGATATATATTTAGACCTTAAATACAATAAAATGTCAATAATAACAGGACCAAATATGTCAGGTAAATCAACGTATATGAGACAAACAGCATTAATAGTTTTAATGGCTCAAATAGGTTGCTTTGTACCTGCTAAACATGCCAGTATATCTATAGTTGATAAAATATTTACTAGAGTTGGGGCATCAGATGATTTAACTGCTGGTCAAAGTACATTTATGGTAGAGATGAGTGAAGTAGCAGATATATTAAAAAATGCAACAAATCAAAGTTTGGTTATTTTAGATGAAGTGGGCAGAGGAACTTCTACTTTTGATGGAATTAGCATTGCTAGGGCTGTTGCGGAGCACATTTGTTTGTCAAAAAAATTAGGTTGTAAGACTCTTTTTGCTACACATTATCATGAATTAATTGAACTTGAAAATACAATAGAGGGTATAAAAAATTATAGTGTAGCTGTAAAAAAGAAAGGTGCAGATATAAAATTTTTAAGGAAAATTGTTCCGGGTGGAGTGGACGATAGTTATGGAATAGAAGTTGCAAAACTTGCAGGTGTTCCACATAAAGTAATAGATAGAGCAAGAAATTTACTGGAAGAAATGGAGTTAAATTCTCAAAAAAATCATGTTGTAAAAGAAAACGAACAAATTTCTTTTACAACGTTAAATAGAGAAAACGCAGTTGATAGGTTAACTAAAACAAATGTAGATGAGTTAAGTGACTTTGAATGTAGAGAATTTTTACAGGAACTTATAAAAATGCTCTAATTAATATTATTTAGACTCTAAAACGTTTTACTTCTTATGTAAAATAAAAAAGAATTTACATAAGAACAAAATTTATATTCAAAAGATCAATCGGTACTATCCAGCCTATAAGGTAAGGTTTACTGTATTGTAAGGGTTTCGACTCTGTGGAGGCGACCGGGATTTCCGGTCGCCCTGGACTTTCGGTAAAATATCTCTGCACTATACATCTAACTGAATAGTAGCATTCAATCAAGTATTTTATAATATCAGTAGTAAAACGGAGGATAAAATGGCGGAAATAAAACTTTTAAGTAAGGAAATAGCCGAATTAATTGCAGCAGGAGAAGTAATAGAGCGTCCTTCTTCCGTTATAAAAGAATTGGTTGAAAACTCTATAGATTCAGGGGCAACACATATAACTGTAGAGATAAAAAATGGTGGTTCTACTTATATGAGAATTGTTGATGATGGATGTGGAATAAAGTTTGAAAGTGTAAAAGTTGCTTTTTTAAGACATGCTACAAGTAAAATCAATACAAAAGAAGATTTAAATAATATAATTTCACTTGGATTTAGAGGAGAGGCTTTGGCATCTATTTGTGCGGTTTCAAGAGTAGAGGTGTTAACAAAAAGGCTTGAAGATGAAATGGGAGCACATTATATAATAGAAGGTGCTGAAGAAAAATTGTATGAAAAAACAGGCTGTCCAAATGGAACAACTTTAATTATAAGAGATTTGTTTTATAACGTTCCTGCGAGGCGTAAATTTTTGAAAAAAGATGTTTCTGAAGCAAATATGATAAGTTCCATAGTAAACAAACTAGCATTATCACACCCTGAAATATCTTTTAAAATGATTAGGGACAATAAACTAGAGTTTAATACACCTGGCGATGGGAAACTTTTTTCAGCGATTTTTTCACTCTTTGGTAAAACATTTGCACACGATTTAGTAGAAGTGGATTATGAGCAGGACGGAATAAAAGTATATGGTTTTTGCGTTAAACCTTTATATGCCAAGGCAAATAGAAGTTTTCAAAATTTTTTTATAAATGATAGATATGTAAAATCAATGACTTGTACTGTTGCAATTGAAGAAGCATACCAAGGTTCTATTATGACTGGTAAATTTCCAGCCTGTATTTTAAAAATAGTAATTCCACCTTCAATAGTTGATGTAAATGCACATCCGGCAAAAACAGAAGTAAGATTTTCAGATGAAAAAATTATATTTAATTGTATATATTTCGCAATTAAAACGGCTTTGATGAAATCGGGACTAATATATGATTTTCAAATAAATAAAGAGCCTAAATCAAACAACATAAACGTTATTGAAGAAGAACCAAAAAAAGAACATATACAAATGAAAATTGAAACATTTACTGATATTGAAAAGGAAAAAGATAACTCAAAAGGGTTTGTATTCAGTAGTAAAACGGAGTCGGATTTATATCAGCAAAAAATAAAAAAAAGTGTCAGCCCAATTATAGATATTTTAGATGATGAAGAAGAAATAAAAGAGGCTGAAAACACAATTGACAAAGAAAAAAATATAATTGAAACAAGTATTCATGTTACTGAACAAGTTGAAATCAAAGAAAATTTAATTGAAAAAGAAGAAAAAACAGAGCCAAACGTGGTAAATGTTATCCTAGAAGAAAAAAAATCAGTTGGAACAGAAAATTTAAATGTAATAAAAAATGAAGAAAATATTCGATATATAGGGGAGCTTTTTAAAGGTTATATATTACTTGAAATAGATGAAAAACTTGTTGTTATGGATAAGCATGCGGCACATGAAAAGTTAATTTATGAAAAATTAAAATCCAAAAATGATATAGCTGTACAAGGCTTGATTATTCCGTCAGAAATGATGCTTTCTCTAGAAGAAATAGATGCTTTACAAAATAACATGGAAACATTGTTGAAAATGGGATTTACAATAGAATTTCCAAAGCAGCATTATATTTCTGTAACCTCAGTACCTGCTTTTTTTTCAGATTTAAACATAGATGAAATTATATCTGAAATAGCTCAAAACTTAAGGTTAAATAAAATAAAGCCAAACGCAGATATATTTGATGATATGTTGCATTCTCTAGCGTGTAAAGCGGCGATAAAAATAAATGACAATAATTCATCAAAAGAATTGGAGTTTTTGGCTAGGCAAGTTTGGTCAGATGAAAATATAAGACATTGCCCTCATGGCAGACCTATTATTTTTACTTTGACAAAAAAAGAAATAGAAAAGCAATTTAAAAGGAGTTAGTTTATGGGTTATAAACCTTTGGTTTTAATAGTTGCTGGCCCTACAGCGTCAGGTAAAACTGGGCTAGGAGTGGAGTTGGCTTTAAAATATAATGGTGAAGTTATTTCAGCGGATTCCATGCAAATTTATAAAGGTATGGATATATTAACGGCTAAACCCACGAAAGATGAAATGAAAGGGATACCACATCATTTAATTGGATTTTTAAATTTAGAAGAAAGTTTTTCGGTTGCGGATTATATTGAATTAGCAAAAAATAAAATAAATGAAGTGATTTCTAAAGGGAAACAACCTATAGTAGTAGGTGGAACAGGACTTTATATCTCCTCTTTAATGGATAATGTTCTTTTTGAAGAAGTAAAAGCAGATTTTGAAATAAGAAATAGATTAAATAAAGAAGCTTCAATGTTTGGAAATGATTATTTATTGGAAAAACTTCGTTTTTTTGATCCAGAAACAGCAAAAACTTTACATTGTTCAAATCTAAATAGAATAATTCGTGCCATAGAAGTACATGAGATAACTGGGAAAAAAATAAGTGAGTTAAAATTAGAAAGCAAAAAAGTCGAAAGTCCCTATGATTTCATCTCTTTTGGAATTAATTATACAGACAGAGGGTTGTTGTATGAAAAAATAAACAAAAGAGTAGACATAATGATTGAAAGAGGACTTTTAGAAGAAGCTTACTCAATTTATAAAAATGAAAATCTTCAAACAGCATTTCAGGCCATAGGATATAAAGAATTTATACAATATTTTAAAAAAGAAAAAAATTTATTCGATTGTATAGAAAAAGTTAAAATGGAAAGTAGAAGATATGCAAAAAGACAGCTGACATGGTTTAGAAAAGATACAAGAATTAATTGGCTGGAAAAAGAAAGGGAGGGAGAAGAAAATAAAATTCTAAAAAAATGTGAAAAAATTATAGCAAATTATAAAATTGTATGATATAATATTAAAGTATACACAAAAATTATATAAAAAATAATAATTACATACCTTTTAAGGTAGATAGGAGTTTATTTATGAATAAATCAATAAATTTACAAGACGTATTTTTAAATCAAGCAAGAAAAGAGAAAATCCCAATAACCATATATTTGACAAATGGATTTCAATTTAAAGGAATGGTGAGAGGGTTTGATAATTATATAGTTATTTTAGATTGTGAAGGAAGACAAAACATGGTTTACAAACATGCTATTTCTACAATCATTCCTTTAAAGCATATATCTATTTTGGATAACGCAAATTCAACTGAAGAAAAGGGCGAATAATGAATACATTTACTGCTAAACTATTGATAGCCATTCTTGTAACCTTTATGAGTATAACAATTGTCAATGTCATTTTACATATGTTTAAAGATAACTATAAGACTGAAACAGCTACAGCTTTTTCAACTTCCAACACAGTTAATTTTAAAGGTGTATATATAAGGGATGAACAGATTGTTGAATATGATGGTAAAGGTGTTATAAGTTATGCTGTTCCAGATGGCGGTAAATTAGCAAAAGGTTCAGTCGTTGCAAATGTTTATGAAAGTGAAGAACAAATAGAAACTAAGAAAAAGATTGAATCTTTAAAATCAGAACTTGCAATTCTGGAAAAAATACAAAATCCTGGAACGGCAGATGTTGCAATTCCTTCATATTTATCAAATCTAATTTCTGAAAAATATAAAACTATAGTTTATGTTAAGGAAAAAAAAGACTATGTGCAATTAAAAAAAGAAAAAGAAGAGCTCTTGATTTACTTAAGTACAATGCAAATAATAACAAAAGAATCAAAAGATTTTTCTGATAGAATTGCAAGTATTGAGGCCGAAATTGCACAATTAGAAATGATAAAAGAAGAGCCTATAAATGAAATAAAAGTATCTGAAGCATCTTATTTTGTTAGCTATGCAGATGGATATGAAGATATTTTTAAAAAAAGCCTAATAGATGAGCTTAAAGTTGAGGATATAAGAAATGTACAAGATGACTTTAGTAAAATAGGCGAAAATAGTAAAATAATAGGCAAAATAATAAAAGATTATGAGTGGTATATTGCAGGAATTATAAATAATTCAGATAAATTATTTAAGCAAAATGATATAGTTAAGTTAAATATTGAAACAGCGGAGAAACCAGTAACTGCGTCTATTTATGAAGTAAAAGAAACACAAAATGAATCTGAAAGTTTAATAATATTAAAATGTAGCAATTTGACATATGATTTAGTTCAACACAGAGTTGAAAATATACAAATAATCCCCAAAGATACTTACGAAGGGATAAAAATTCCTAGAAAAGCAATTCAATTCAAAAACTTCTCTGAAATAGAAGCGGATACTGAAGGAAATGAAGTTGAAGTAACAAAAGAAGTAAAGGGAGTATATGTTAAACTTGGTGAAAATATTTTATTTAAAAAATTGGATATAATTTTTGAGGGTGATGACTTTGTTATATCTAAACCTAATATAACAGGAAGTTACGTTGAACTGTATGATGATGTTATTGTAGAGGGTGTTGGTTATAATGAAAACTAGTTTTAATTATATTGACGAAAATTTAAAGAGAATTTACTATAACATTGAGGAAGCCAAAGTAAAGTATAATCGTCAAAATGACAATATAGACTTAATGGCAGTTACAAAAACAATTGCTCCTGAAGCTATTAATTATGCAATTTCAAAAGGAATAAGTATATTGGGTGAAAATAGGGTGCAAGAATATTTGTTAAAAAAAGACTCTTATAACAAATCTGCGAAAGTTCACTTTATAGGCCAATTACAGACAAATAAAATCAAATATATCATAAATGAAGTTGAATTGATTCAATCTGTAGATAGTTTAAAATTAGCTGTAGAAATAGATAAATTTGCAAAAAAAATAGATAAAATTCAAGAAATACTAATAGAAGTAAACATTGCCGGTGAATCAACAAAAGGTGGAATATTAGCAAATGAATTAGAGCTTTTTCTTTATGAAATAGTCAAATTGACTAATTTAAAAGTTGTGGGACTTATGACAATACCACCAGTCGCTTCTTCCGAAGAATTTTTATATAAAATGCAAAAATTATATATTGACATTTCACACAAAAACATAGATAATATAAATATGAGTGTATTATCTATGGGAATGTCTGGCGATTATGTTGATGCAATCAAACATGGATCAAATATGATAAGAATAGGTAGTGCATTGTTTGGTGCAAGAGTTTACTAAAATTTTAATTTGATTTGATTTTAATTATTTTTAATGTTTTACGCACGAAACTTTAAAAATCAAATATTTTATTAGTGCGAGGAAAGGAAGAATATTAGATGAAGCTTTTAGATAGCATTAAAGATTTCTTTTTACCTGTAGATCAAGAAGAAGAATATCAACCAGAGCCAGTTCAAGAGCCAGCACCACAAATAAATGATTTTATAGAAACACCAGATGAAAAGAGGAATAAAGTGGTGAATATACAGGCTACAGCACAACTACAAGTTGTTTTAGTTAAACCTGAGGTTTTTACAGATGCAAAACAAATAGCAGATCATTTAATTGCAAAGAAAACTGTTGTTTTAAATCTTGAAACTGCATCCGCAGACAATAAGAGGAGAATAATAGACTTTTTAGTTGGTGTTGCATATGCAAATGGTGGTAGCTTAAAACCAGTTGCAAATTTAACTTACATAATAACTCCATATAACGTTGGATTTATTGGTGAGGATTTAGTAGGTGAGCTTGAAAACAACGGGGTAATAGTATAGTTTCATGTTAATACGATATGATGAGGAATTATTATTTTCAAAAATAGAAGATATGATTTGTAGAGCACAGAAGACTTATCTGCCTCAGTATTCTTTTTTTTGTGATGAAAGGGAAGTAGAATTGATTTCATCTTTCTTAAAAAACAAAAAAGGTTTTAACTATTTATTTTGGGGTGGGTATGAGGACGCTAGAAGGAAAATTCTATGCGTCCATAATGAATTGTATAATATTCAAACGGAAGATTTTCCTATTAATTGTATTGGTTTTAAATATAGAAAATCAGAAATTCTTACACATAGGGATTTTCTGGGTGCTTTAATGGCTGTGCAAATAAAACGAAACTGTATTGGCGATATTGTTGTAAATCAAGGTTATACTCTAGTTTTAGCTTATAAAACTATTTCAGGATATGTAATGTCTGAAATTTCAAAAGTAAAGAATTGTGGAGTTCAGCTTGATTATGATACAAAAACAACTATTATTAACGATCAACAATTTCAGTTAATAAAGGGTTCTGTTGCATCTTTAAGAATAGATTCAATACTTACATTGATTACTGGGAAAAGCCGTGAAAAGACAAGTGAATTAATTAAAAAAATAGGTGTCGAAATAAATCATATACCAGTTTTTGATGTATCCTCCAACATTAAACAAGGAGATGTGTTTACATTAAGAGGTTATGGTAAATTTTTTTTGGAAAGCTTAGAGGGCACATCAAAAAAAGGTAGATTACATATTAATATAAAAAAATATTTGTAAGAGGTGACTTGATTTGATTAATGCAAAAGATATAAGTAGTCAAAGATTTGAAAAAGCTGCTTTTGGTTATAAACAGGAAGATGTAGATGAATATTTAAATGAAATAGCATCCGAATACTCTAAACTACAAAAAGAAAATGAAGAAATAAACAAAAAACTCCAAATACTTGCAGATAAAGTAAGGGAATATCGTCAAGATGAGGAAGCGGTTAAAGATGCACTTCTTATGGCTCAAAAAGAAGGACATAGGGCTATTACAGACGCTAAAATTAAAGCAGATGAAATTGTAAATAGAGCAAAAATTGAAGCGGAAAAAATCATCAATGATTCAACTGTTGATTCTAAAAATGCAAGAGAAGAAATTATTATGCAACTTAAAGCAGAGCAAAAAAATCTTTTAAAGGTTCAAAAATATGCTTCTGATTTCAAAAAAGATTTATTTGATATGTACAAAGAACATTTAGAGATAATTTCTTCAATGCCAGAATTAGAAGAAGATGAAGATTATGAAGATGAAGATTATGAAGAAGAAAATTCAACGCCAGAAATAGTTAAGCCACAAGCTGTTGAACAAAAGTCAGCAGAAAAAATAGTTGAAAAAAGAGAAGAAACATCAAAAATTGAAATTAAACCAGATCCTTTTAGGACTCAATCAATACCAGCAATAAAGCCTAATATTGGTGAATTAAAATTTGGTCAACAAAATAAAAATTAATGCACTTTTTATATATTTAAAGGTGATAAACATCCTGTGGTTTAAAGAATAAATAGGATGCAATGGTTAAACTTATTTTTGATTAATCAACTTGTCATTTTATTTTAAATGGCAAGTTGATTGTCTATAAAATGGGTTAGTTACTATTCAGCTACACGTGTAAAACGGTTACTATTCAGCCACTAAAGGTAAAGTTTACATTTTTGTAGAGGTTTCAACTCTGCGGAGTCGATCGTGCTTTTCGGTCGCCCTGTACCTTCGCTAAAATATCTCTGACTTAGACATATGGCTGAATATTAACTATAACTTCTGTATTTAAATTAGAAAGGATGTATGTTTTGCTAATTATCTGTTTTATTATAATAGCATTTATAGTTCTTAGTGACCGATTGATAAAGATTTGGGCTATAGAAAATTTAATTGAAAATTCAATTTCTATATCAAAAGATTTTATCAAGATAGGTAAGTTAAAGATTTTAGATTTAACTTACGTTGAAAATGATGGAGCCGTTTTTGGTAGCTTTAGTGGTATGAAATGGCTTTTGTTAGGCGTGTCTTCTATTTTAATAGTTGCATGCATGATTATATTACTTAAAAATATAAAAAATTCAAAATTGTTTCTCATAAGTTTATCATTTATAATAGGTGGGGGAATAGGAAATTTAATTGATAGATTTTCAAAAGGATATGTTGTAGATTATTTGGAAGTAAAGTTGTTTAAATTTGCTGTTTTTAATCTGGCAGATAGTTTTGTAGTCGTTGGTTCGATTTTACTTTTTATTTTCATCATTTTTTTTGATAAAAAAAATGATGAAGTAAAAAAAAGTTCAGCAGAGGTTTAAAGTGGAAGAAATTATATACAAAGTTAAAACCGAAGATTTAGACAAGCGTATTGATAAACTTATAAATGAGTTAGAAATTTCGTTATCGAGATCTTTAATTCAAAAAATGATTTTAAATTCTGATATTACGGTAAATGGTAAAAACATAAATAAAAGTTATAAAATAAATAAAAATGATGAAATAAAAATTATAATTCCCGATCCAGTTTTGTTAGATGTAAAGGAAGAAAATATACCCATCCAAATAGTCTATGAAGACGATTATTTACTTGTAGTTAATAAGCCAAAAGGTATGGTAGTTCATCCAGCAGCTGGAAATTATGATGGTACGCTTGTAAATGCATTATTATATCATTGCAAGGGTAGACTGTCCTCAATAAATGGAGTTATAAGACCTGGAATAGTTCACAGAATAGATAAAAATACCAGCGGATTACTTGTTGTAGCCAAAACAGATGATGCACATGTAAATTTAGCTTTGCAAATAAAAGAACATACTTTTACAAGGGAATATGAAGCTATAGTTTGTGGAAGGCTCAAAAATGAAGAAGGTACTATTGATGCACCTATAGGACGCCATCCAAATGACAGAAAAAAAATGACAGTAATATATAAT
>JAEXNS010000150.1 GCA_023439605.1 Bacillota bacterium
AAACTCTTCAGGATATATTGATAAGATATAAAAGAATGTCTGGATTTTCTGCTTTATGGCTCCCAGGTACCGACCATGCTTCAATTGCAACAGAGGCAAAAATAGTTGAAGACATGAAAAAAGATGGGGTAACAAAAGACGATATAGGCAGAGACGGATTTATGAAAAGGGCATGGGCTTGGAAAGAAAAATACGGTGGACGTATAGTAGAACAGTTAAAAAAATTAGGTTCATCTTGTGATTGGTCTAGAGAACGTTTCACTATGGATGAAGGCTGTAATAAAGCTGTTGTAGAAGTTTTTGTTAAATTATATGAAAAAGGATTAATATATAGAGGAGAAAGAATTATAAACTGGTGTCCTCATTGCTTAACATCTATTTCAGATGCTGAGGTAGAATATGAAGATAGAGAAGGACATTTCTGGCACATAAAATATCCATTGACTGATGGAAGTGGATATTTAGAGTTGGCTACAACAAGACCAGAAACTCTTTTGGGAGATACTGCTGTTGCTGTAAATCCAAACGATGATAGATATAAGCATTTAGTTGGGAAAACAGTTGTTTTACCAATTGTACATAGAGAAATTCCTATAGTTGCAGATGATTATGTAGAAATGGATTTTGGAACTGGCGTTGTTAAAATAACTCCTGCACATGATCCAAATGACTTTGAAGTTGGTTTGAGACATAATCTTCCTATTATAAATGTTATGACAGATGACGCAAAAATAATAGATGAATATACAAAGTATGCAGGTATGGATAGATTTGAAGCAAGAAAAGAAATAGTAAAAGATTTAGAAGCAGAAGGCGTTTTATCAAAAATTGAAGATCATGAACATAACGTAGGTACTTGTTATCGTTGTTCAACAACAGTTGAACCAAGAGTATCTAAACAATGGTTTGTTAAAATGGAGCCACTTGCTAAGCCTGCAATAGATGCTGTAAAAAATGGTGAAACTAAATTTGTACCTGAAAGATTTGATAAGGTATATTTTCATTGGCTTGAAAATATAAAAGATTGGTGTATTTCAAGACAATTATGGTGGGGACATCAAATACCTGCTTTTTATTTTGATGAATGTGGAGAACTTGTTGTTACAAAAGATGAAAAGGCAACTTGTCCTAAGTGCGGTAAAGAAATGAGAAGAGATCCGGATACCCTAGATACTTGGTTTAGTTCTGCTTTATGGCCTTTTTCTACACTTGGTTGGCCAGATAAAACTGATGATTTGGAGTATTTTTATCCTACAAATACTCTAGTTACCGGATATGACATAATATTTTTCTGGGTTGTAAGAATGATGTTTAGTGGGATTGAAAATATGGGTAAAGTACCTTTTGATACGGTTTTAATCCATGGTCTAGTTAGAGATTCTCAAGGAAGAAAAATGTCGAAATCACTTGGAAATGGTATAGATCCTTTGGAAATCATATCTGAGTATGGAGCAGATGCTTTAAGATTTACATTGGCAACAGGAAATTCTCCAGGAAATGACATGAGATATATGGATGATAAAGTTAAATCATCTAGAAATTTTGCTAATAAAATATGGAATGCATCTAGATTTATCATAATGAATTTATCAGAAGATTTAGAGATAAATGGCTTACCAGAAACATTAAACATTGAAGATAAGTGGATAATAAGTAAATTTAACAATTTATCAAAAGAAGTTAATGAAAATTTAGATAAATTTGAACTTGGAGTAGCAGTTGCAAAATTATATGATTTTATATGGGATGTATACTGTGACTGGTATATTGAATTAACAAAACCAAGAATTATGGCTGGTGGAGAAACAAAAGAAAATGCACAAAAAGTTTTGGTTTGGGTTATGAAGGGGATGCTTAAATTGCTTCATCCGTTTATGCCTTTTATAACAGAAGAAATTTGGCAAGTTCTAGTTAAAGATGCAAATCCTATAATGTTGGAGGATTTCCCTGTTTACGATATAGAAAATGTTTTTGAAAAAGAAGAAAGTGACTTTGAAAAGGTAATAGCAACTATAAAAGCAATAAGAAACAGAAGAACTGAAATGAATATACCTCCTTCAGTTAAAGCAAAAGTATATGTTGAAACTCAAGACAATGAGCTATTTACAAATAGTAAAATGTTTTTTGAAAAACTCGCTTTTGCATCTGATGTAGAAATTTCAGATAAAGTTGAACTTGATGATGCCGTTACAGTTGTAACAGATAGTACAAGGGCATTTATTCCAATGAATGAATTGGTAGATAAAGAAAAGGAAATTACAAGACTTACAAAGGAAAAAGATAATACACAAAAAGATATTGATTTCTTAAATGGAAAATTAAACAACCAAGGATTTTTGGCAAAAGCTCCTGAAAAATTAATTGAAGTAGAAAAAGCTAAACTAAAAAAAGCAGAGGAAAAAATGTCGAAAATACTACAATCAATTGAAAATCTAAAAAAATAGGTAATAATTATGAATTATGAAAATGCAATGGAGTATATAAATTCTTTTTCAAAAACTGGTTCAAAAGTAACTGATCTTTCTAGAATAGCCATCTTATTAAAAAAGTTAGATAATCCTCAAAACAAGTTGAAATTTGTTCATATAGCCGGAACAAATGGTAAAGGGTCTACACTTGAATTTTCTTCGCAAATTCTCATAAATTCAGGATATATAGTTGGGCAGTTTACATCTCCTTATATGCGATGTTATGAAGATAGAATAAGAATAAATAATGAAAACATCAACAAAAAGGATTTGGTTGATTTTGTATCTATAATTAGTAATCTAGTTAATCCAAAAGATGGATACTCTCAGTTTGAAATTACAATGTCCATTGCATTTTTATATTATGCGAAATATAAGTGTGATATCG
This sequence comes from Bacillota bacterium, assembly GCA_023439605.1. Classification (GTDB taxonomy): domain Bacteria; phylum Bacillota; class Clostridia; order Oscillospirales; family Ruminococcaceae; genus JAEXNS01. The sequence goes on from JAEXNS010000150.1 coordinate 2,857, forward strand.
TGTTTTTAGAAGTGGGTATAGGTGGAAGGTATGATTCTACAAATATAATTGAAAATCCATTAGTTTCAGTAATAACTAGTATATCATTTGACCATGTAAAACTACTGGGAGATACTTTAGAAAAAATAGCATATCAAAAAGCTGGAATTATAAAAAATAAGATGCCGGTTGTTTTATCTTCAAATAACAATAAAGAAGTTGAAGCAGTTGTAAAACAAGAAGCAGAAAACAATAATTCTAAACTTATAATTCCAGATATTAATGAATGCAAAATTATAAATCAAGATATAAATGGTACAAATTTTGTTTATAAAGGCAATGAGTATTATGTTGGAATGATAGGAACTCATCAAATAATAAATGCTATGACTGTTATTGAAATAATGGAAATATTAAAACAGGAATATCTCCATATAAGACAAGAGGATATTTTAAATGCGTTTAAAAAAATTAGAGTTCCAGCTAGAGTCGAGATTATTTCAAAAAATCCAAATATAATTTTGGATGGTTCTCATAATCTATCGGGGATAACGAGTTTGATTGATACTATAAATAAAATGGAATTTGGCTCAAAAATAGTTGTATTCGGAATGGTTTCGGATAAGGATTATGTGTCTGTAACTGAGAAAATAAACGAATTTGCTGATATAATAATTTGTGTAGATGATTTTGCAGATAACTGTATAAACGCAAATGAATTACTTTCATTAATAAAAAAAGAAAGATATTCTGTAAGTATGAAAAATAGCATTAGCTTTGCAAAAAAATTCATAAAAAGCCCAAGCGATGTTATTGTGGTTTGTGGTTCATTATATTTGGCTAGTGAAATTGTTTCTAGGGATTATTATCTTTCATAAATGTAAGGTTAATGTTAATCTAAACTAACCTAAACCTAAATTTGTAAATTGACAAAATGTATATACAATGATATAATAAATGTGTGTGATTATTATTTATCACACACATTTACTATTTATGTTAGGTTAAACTAACTATATAAAGGAAAGAAAATTTTATGAAACTTATAAAAGCAGAAATATGTGGAAAATATAAAGTGAATTTAATTAATCTTGAAAAAGAGTTATCAATGAGACTTGAAACACTCGGTCTTACAAATGGTGCTTTTGTTGAAGTAATTAACAAAAAAAAATATGGTGCAATGGTTGTAAAGATAAGAGGCACTAGGTTTGCAATAGGAAAAAATATTGCAGATGGAATTGATGTTTTGGAGGAGGGTGCATGAAAACAGAATTAAATGTTGGATTTATCGGTAATCCAAATTGCGGGAAAACAACACTTTTTAATGCATATACTGGTTCTAAATTAAAAGTTGCAAATTGGCCTGGTGTTACAGTTGAAAAAAAAGAAGGCGTTTTTAAATTTCATGATGAAAAATTCAAGTTAGTGGATTTACCTGGCATATATAGTATTACATCATATACAATGGAGGAGCGTCTTTCACGCAATTATATACTTGCAGATGAGGTAGATGTTATTGTAGATGTTTTAGATGCTTCTAGTTTAGAGCGAAATTTATATTTGACTTTACAGCTTATAGAATTAGGAAAACCAATTGTAGTTGCTTTAAACATGATGGATATTGTTGAACAAAGGGGAATGGAATTAGATTTACATAGACTACCAGAAATGCTTGGTGTTCCTGTTATTCCAGTAAGTGCTAGAAAGAAAAAGGGATTAGATGTACTTATGCATGCAGTTGCACATCATAAGAATAATTTATATGGAGATGAAAAAGAACATCATCATCATAAAAATGAGTTTAAACATAAACATAATCACCATAGAGAATACACAATTGTTTATAGTGATGAAATAGAAGATAAAATAGATATTATTTCGGAAATGATATCTATAAATTATCCAAATACCAAAAATTTAAGATGGCATTCTATAAAAGTTTTGGAAAGAGATAAAGAGATTTTAGAAAAAATTAATTTATCTTTTGATGATATTATAGGTGAAAAAGAATATGATAAGGAAATTATAAATCAAAAATATGATTTTATAGAAGAAATAATAAATGAAGTTTTAATAAATAAAAATAAAAAAGAACAGTTAACAGATAAGGTCGATAAATGGCTTGTTCATCCTATATTTGGCTTGCCGA
>JAEXNS010000156.1 GCA_023439605.1 Bacillota bacterium
TCTGTAGCCCACGGTTTATTTGGTAATGAAACTTTTAATTTTGGAAATTCTACTGGTTCCATCATTTGTCCTAAATTACCATCTGTTAAAATCAATGCAGGAATTCTATATTTATCAGCTAGTTCAAACGATTTTATTGTCATATCAACCATTTCTTGAACTGAGGAAGGTGCATAAACCAATACATGAAAATCACCATGTCCAAGAGCACGAGTTGCTTGCCAATAATCTGATTGAGAAGGTTGAATCCCACCTAAACCAGGCCCACCTCTTTGAACATTTACTATAACACAAGGTAAATCGCTACCAGCAAGATATGATATACCCTCGGATTTCAAACTTATTCCAGGTGATGAAGATGAAGTCATAGCGCGTACACCCGCAGATGATGCACCTAAAACCATATTTATTGCAGCTATTTCAGATTCGGCTTGTAAAAATACACCGTTTTCTATATCAGGCATACGTTTTGCCATATATGCTGCAAGTTCTGTTTGTGGAGTTATAGGGTAACCAAAATAACATTTGCATCCTGCTATTAAAGCTGCTTCTGCAAGAGCTTCATTACCTTTCATGAGATTTTTATTCAATAAATACATCTCCTTTTAAATAGTTACTTTTCTATAGTAATTGCACAGTCAGGACACATCATTGCACAAAAAGCACATCCTATACAGGCGTTCATATCAATACATTGTGAAGTAAAATAACCTTTTTTATTTCTTTTTTCTTTTTGAATAATTATAATTTTTTTTGGACAAGCAGTAGTACAAAGGGCACATCCTTTACATTTTTCAAAATCGACTATCATTTTTGCCATGTACTAACTTCCTTTCTTTTTTATTCCCATATAGGTTTTATATAAATATCAACAGGTTTAAATATATCATAATTTTGTGAAATCTTATTATCTATTGTAGTGAATACAATTGGTAAATTTGAGATCTGTGATATTTGTTTTGCAAATTCAAAAGAGTTTAATACAGTATCTATTGTAGTTTCATCTCCTAAATTTGAATTGTTTATGATACCAGTGTGTTTTATTTGAGATGCACTTTCAATATCATACATTAAATTTAAAGCTTGACGTGCTGTAGTTGTGAGAAATCTGTAAAAATTTACAACATAATACATGTTTAATTCATCTTTATATTCATTAATTATAGAAGAATATCTTCCCAATGCATATGCTCCGGAATCATCTCCGCCAACATCAATAATTATTTTTGAATTGCTACTTAAAATTGCATTTATATCAAAACAAAGAGATGGAATATCTAGATTTGAGTTTGCATATTTAGGTTTTATTAGTTCTATATTGTTATTTTTGAACAGTTCACTAAAATCAGATGTTCTAAAATATGGATTAACTATATCTAAATCAATAATTGATACATTTTTATATTTTTTTGAAGCTTCTAAAGCAAGATTTATAGCTACATTTGTTTTACCTGATCCGTAGTGTCCTGTTATAATAGTTAAATTACCCATTATAACCTCCATAAATATTAATTAAAACATACTTTATAAAAATATTTTTTTAATATAACTTTATTATCTAACATTGATATATAATTTAGTAAGTTTTATATAAATTTATTTTAACACATAGTACATTAAAAATCAATGGTATTATAAAGACTTTTTATTCATTTATGTTAAAATATATAACAAACATTGGGTTCTTACTCACATATGTAATTATATGGTGTACGATATAAACAATTTATAATGGTTTATATTATGCATAAAGTAAAATAAAAAATATTTTATTGAAATTTTATTGTTTATTATGTATAATATAATTAAGACTAATATGTGGATTTAAAATTATACCATATATTGATTTTGTAATTAATTCACAGCAAGTGTGTAATAAGATAATAAATAAATTTTAATTTTTTTGTTATTATTTTATAGTTAAGTGATATATTTAATTTATTATATATTTTTAAAATAAATGATAAATTTAAGGGATAAGTTTTGGGGGTGAAATTTATGTGGATATTACATTATGATGTAAGTGCTTTAATATTATCAATATTTATTTTAATAATATTTTATGCCAAAAAGAAAGTTTTTAATTTACAAAATAAAATGTTTCATAGATCTTTAATAGTTGTAATTATTGCAAACTTGTTAGATATATTATCAGCATTGAGAAATATATATCCAGATAATCATGAATATTTTTTATTATGGACTTCAACTTCAGTATATATGATTTTTAGATTGATGTCATCTTTTTTATTTGCATTATTTATAATGTCTCTTACATTTATAGTACCTAAGTTAAGTAAGTTTTTAAAAATGTTACTTCACCTACCTTTAATATTTACATTAATTATTATTTTAAGCAATTATTTTACAAGGGCTTTTTTTTATATAGATAAAGACCTTGTATATCATCGCGGAAAGTTTATGTTACTATTTTACATTATAAATGCATTTTACATGGTTTTTGCATTTGTATATGCATTTTTAAATAAAAAGGTTATGCCAAAATCTGTTTTGATTACATTATCTATTTGTATTTTAGTTGAAAAAGCTTTTTCAATATTTCAACTTTTATTTCCAAAATATCTTGTAGAATGTTTGGGTATTTCATTGAGCTATTTGATTTTAATGATTACTTTAGATAGCATAGATAGCTATATAGATCATTTAACTGGTATTTTAAACAGAAAAGCATTTGTGAATAATATGAACGATATATTAAAGAGTAGAATTAAGGTTTCTGTTTTATTAATAAATATTGAAGACTCCACATTGCTAATCCATACTTTCGGATTGAAATATGTAAATGAAATGTTAAAAAATATTTCTAAATACTTGGAAAATATAGTTAAGTTAGGCGATTGTTTTTATTTGGGAGAAAAAAGTTTTGCACTTTATTCTTTTGATGGTACATCTAAGACAAATGAATTAGTATCATTGGTTTTAGATAGATTTAATAAAAGCTGGAAAATAAGTGAGGTAGATATAGACGTTTCAATTAGGATGAGTATATTAGAGTGTCCTGAAGACGTTCAAAATGTTGATGATATACTGGATTATTTAGAGTTTTCTAAAAATATAAAAAATATTGATGAAAGTAAAATTATAATTGCAAAAGAGGTAAATAAAAGCGATAGAATAAGAACACTTGAAATAGAGAGTATTGTTAAAGTAGCTCTAAAGGAAAATAAATTTGAAGTTTATTATCAACCTATTTACTCAAAAATAGATAAAAGAATAACTGCAGCAGAGGCTTTGATTAGATTATATGATGATAAAATGGGTTTTATTTCTCCAGAAGAATTCATACCTATCTCGGAAAAAAACGGCAACATAGTTAAAATTGGAAAATTCGTTTTTGAAACGGTCTGTAATTTTATTGCTACACATGATTTAAATAAACTGGGATTAAATTATATTTCTATTAATTTATCTGTGGTGCAATGTATGCAAAAGAAACTTGTAGAAGAGCTATTTTCAATTATAAAACAATATAATATAAATTCAAATCAAATATGTCTTGAAATAACAGAAACTTCAGCGGCATTTTCACCAGAAATTCTAAGTAATAATATAAAAACTCTTTCAGATGCAAATATAAAACTTTCTTTAGATGATTATGGCACAGGATATTCAAATTTAAGTTATGTGATGAATTTACCATTCAACATTATAAAGATTGATAAGTCTCTTGTTTGGTCTTCTTTTGAAACAAAGAAATCAAAAATTGCTTTAGAGAGTATTGTAACTATGCTTAAAAAATTAAATTTAACTATTGTTGCAGAGGGAATAGAAACAGAAGAACAAGCGTATGAACTTATTAGAATTGGTTGCGATTTGTTACAAGGATACTATTTTTCTAAACCAGTAAATCAAGAACGGTTTATAGAGTATATAAGAATGGTTAATAAAATTTCTTGATTAAATTAAATAATTTTATAGATTAAGTTTTCCCATAATAGTTTTGTGTTGATATCAATATCGCTTGGTAGAAGTGCTAAAGCTACTAAAATTGTTTCATTTGCAGAGTTATCTGTTCTAAGTAAAAGAGCGTAATCACCACTTATTTCTTTTACTATATATTCAAATGGTCCCATAAAAAATACCTCCTTAATTATTATTATAAACAAGTACAATAATAATTATACTATAAAATTATTCGAAATGTTTTTCTAATTTGTGAATAAATGATTAGAATATCATTAGAAGAAAAGAAAGAATAAAATTTTATTAAAGATAAAAAAACAACAAAACTTGAGACATGTGATTGTTTCAAGTTTTGTTGTTTTAGTACATAATGGGTGAAATTTTTTATCTAATTTCCATGATTTTTGTAGTAAATTAGTAAAATCATTTACATACAAAATCTAAATTATAAAGTTTCTGATTTCTCTCATATGTAAATCTACGGAGGAACTGTTCTCCCAATCTGTAGACATCATTAGTTCTTCAAAATTATCTCTGCTTTTGGTTGGGTTGGTAATGGCAAGTGTAGCCGAATATTTTGCCTTTGTTTGCTCTCGTTGTTTGTTAAGATATTTTGGTTTAACATTTACAATAGCTTTCTCAATATATTCATTAGCATTTTTAACTACATATTTACCCTCAATGCACTTATCACTAATGCTTTTCATAAGCAGTGTTTCAATTGCTCCCTGTTCATCAAATGGTATGACAACAGGAAGAATTTGTAGAGTTATATTAAGGCCGTCTATTGAGCGTGAGTAATCTGTCACTGTACGATTTTTTAAATGCATGTTTTCCATGAAATAAACTGACATGCTTGATGCAACTTCCTCTTGGGGACGATCATCACAGTCTCTAAAAATCACAAGTTTCTCAATTGAATCTTGAGGAAATTGCTGATTAATATTTAGAATATCATCCACAACACATTTGATTCCATTCTGGCCATTACTTGAAACAACTGATATAGTTGAAAGTGATTCTTCTGATCTCATATAAATCACTTTTCTTTTGTTGTTATCTGGAATCTTATAATTATTCCATATTTTTTTATCAGCTAGTATCCACCCGCATTTTTTATGTAAGTAGTAACATAGAAACCAAAGATCATCCTGACCTTCACAAATTAAAACTATTTTCATATTCGAAGCTCCATTTCATAGTCAGTTCTAAATTGACGTGCTTCCTTACCATTAAGAGATTTAACGATTGTATTTTCTGTATTATTTTGGTTGCGTAAAGTGATTATTCTAATATCATCATTCTTATCATCAACATTATCCAATATAGCATCAATAGCTTCCTCGTTGTGTGTTGTTATAAATGCTTGGATTTTTCTACTACGACATGTGTTTACAAACCAAGTTAAAACATCTTTCAATGCCGATATATTCAATGCAGAGTCTATTTCGTCAATCATAATAACATCCAATTCGTTATTGGCTAATACTGTAGATATAAGAAATGATTTTTGCACTCCACTACCATACGCAAAATGAGGTAACACTCCCGTGTTGGAATTTTGAATATAAATATCACCTTCTTCATTAAGAAAAATGTCTTCAATATTCTCGTCAAATTCACACATAAGCTTAATAAGCTCGTTCTTTTGCTGTGCAAGAAGGGCGTTAGAAAAATTTGTTACACTTTTGTTATAAATATCTTCGCCTAACATAACATAAGAGATATTGAATAACTGAGTATTTTCAATTGTGTGTTTTGATTGTCCTCCATTCTTAAAAGTATTCTTTATGGGTTTTGTATCATCATTTGTAGTTACTGCAATCTCCAACAACCTACTTATTTTTCCTGTGTTAGAAGCAACATCTTTCATTTCTCCGCTAATAGTAACAGAATATTTTTTTTTATCAAGCATCATACAAATTGATATAATGCCCATATCGGTTTTAGTGTTGGGGAAAATTCCAGTCATATATTCAACGAATTTCTTTTTTGCTCCATTAGCTCCTGGTGATCTAATGAGTGCCCAATTTTGAATATTCAATCTACTTTTGGCATTTGATATCAAACCTATTGCCTCAAGCACACTTGTCTTTCCGCTGTTATTAATGCCGGAAAATACATTTATATATTGGAGGTCTTTTAAATGAACTTCTTTTAATTTTCTATAGGAATAAATAGATAATTCATTTATTTTTTTATGATTAATCATTTTTTATCTCCTTTATTTTAAAAAGTTTACTTTATTGATTTGAAATCTTGAGTTTGAAAGTTACAAACACGGTTGTCTTTCTTCTCAAAAGACGAGACTTTTTACTTATCTTAAGATTAAATCAACAATTCTTTGGCACGTTCTGAAATCATTTTTTCAATAAGGGTTAAACGTTCTTTTGGTAAATTATATCTACTATGACGTTTAAATCTAAATTCTAATAAACTTCTTAATTTGTTTTTTTGCATATGTGTTATAACTGACTTAGCT
>JAEXNS010000192.1 GCA_023439605.1 Bacillota bacterium
ATATGAAGCATGGCAAAAAGGAAGTAAATTTGATAGCTGGGATGAACATTTTTCTTTTGAAATATGGAAAGAAGCGTTTGAAAAAAATAATTTAGATATGGATTTTTATGCAAACAGAAAAAGAGAATATACAGAAATAATGCCATGGGATCATATGGATTATTATGTAACGAAAGATTTTTTAATAAAAGAAAATAAAAAGGCATTGAAATCTATGACAACAAAAAATTGTAGGTTAAATTGTTCAAATTGTGGAGTCAATACTTCTATAGGAGGTGCTTGTTTTGGTTAATACTAGAGCAGTATTCAGAAAATACGATAGAGCAAAATTTATATCTCATTTGGATTTATATAGATGCATGCAAAGGGCTTTTAAGCGTTCAAGCCTTCCGGTTTGGTACACAGAAGGATTTAATCCACATTTGTATCTTATGTTTCCTTTACCGCTTTCATTAGGATATGAAAGTGACTGTGAAATTATAGATTTTTCTTTAACAGAAGAACTGGATAATGAATATGTAAAAAACAAATTAAATAGTGCCTTGCCAGAAGGGATAAAAATAGAAAAAGTTTTTGCACCTATAAAAAAACATATAGATATAGCTTTTTCGGAATTTAGTATTAGTCTTTTTTATCAAAAAGATTATTATGAAGAATTTACAAAATTTATTTCTCAAGAAAAAATATTAACCTTAAAAAGAAACAAGAAAAAAAGATATGTTGAAATAGATTTAAAACCCATTATCAATTGCTATAATATAAAATCAGAAAATAACATATTGAGTTTTGAAATAAAACTACCATCAGGAACACAACAAAATTTTAATCCATCGCTTTTGTTGAGTGAATTTGAAAAATATATAGATGTAGAAGCCGATTATGTTTATGTAAAAAGAAATAAAATTATTTGCATAGATGGTGAAGAATTTTTATAAAAAGACTTGAAATAATAATCTAAATATGGTATGATAGTTATGCATTTAAAATCCGTCACCATTTTATTGGGATGAGAGTTAATGCCAGATTATTGACATTAAATTGAATAGTCCGCTGCGTATTTATTCATATACGTAAGAATGTTCGAAAGAAATTAGGAGGAAATTATTAATGAATGCACTAGAATTGATTAGCAAAGACAATATGAAATCTGAAATGCCATCTATATGTGTTGGTGATACAGTAAGAGTTCATGTAAAAATCAAAGAGGGAGAAAAGTTCCGTATCCAAATGTATGAAGGAACTGTAATAGCAAAAAAACACGGTGGAATAAGCGAAACTTTTACAGTTAGACGTGTAGCACATGGTTGTGGAATGGAAAGAGTTTTCCCAGTACATTCACCTTTTGTTGAAAAGATTGAAACAATTAGAAAAGGTAAAGTTCGTAGAGCTAAGCTATATTATCTTCGTGATAGAGTTGGTAAAGCGGCTAAAGTTAAAGAAGCAATTCGTTAATTGCGATGTAGTAAAGGGACGCATTGTGTCCCTTTTTTGCGTTAAAAAAATAAACAAAAGAAAAGAGGCATCTTCAAATGGATGAAAAAATAGAAATAAGTAATCATGAATTAGAAGATAAAGACAAAAAATCATTTTTAGACGATATATTTGACATGATAGAGTCGGTTATATTTTCAGTATTTATAGTGGTGCTGATTTTTACATATTTATTTAGAATATCTACTGTAGATGGTATTTCTATGGAGCCTACTTTACATAATGAAGATAAACTTATAATCTCGGTTTTAGGATATACACCTAAAAACGAAGATGTAGTTATCATTGATAGTGAGGCTCTAGGAGAGTATGATCCGATAAAAGACAAGAAAGTGAATAAAAAAATAGTTAAAAGAGTTGTTGCAGTTGCTGGTCAAAAAGTTGATATTGATTTTGAAGCAGGAAAAGTATATGTAGATGATAAGGAACTACCAGAACAGCTTTTTGAAGCAGAAGGCGTGGAATTAAAACAGCATTATTTTGTAAATACACTAACAACTCAAAATTTTGGAGCATTTGAATATCCTATAACAGTACCAGAAGGATATATATATGTAATGGGTGATAATAGAAATAACTCAAAAGACAGCAAGCATTATGAACTAGGATATGTACCAGAAACTGAAGTTATAGGTAAAGTTATGTTTAGAATATATCCTTTTAATAAAATAGGAGTAATAAAATAATATGGAAGAAAAAGTTCAAGACAGAAAATCAAAATTTCTAGATGATTTGGTGGATATATTTGAATCTATAATTTATTGCATGTTAGTTATTATATTATTAAATGTATTTGTTTTTAAAAGGGCAGAGGTAGATGGTGCATCTATGGAACCTACATTAATAAATGAAGATAGACTTATTTATGTTGATTTGTTATATAAACCAGACAATGGTGATGTTATAATTATAGACAATGAAGCTTTGCATGAACCTTTGGTAAAAAGGGTTATTGCTTTAAGTGGTCAGCAAATAGATATAAAAGATGGTTATGTGTACGTAGATGGCAAAAAACTTAATGAACAGGTAAAGGGTCAAGAAGAAGGAACTGAAAAGCCAGATTACTACATAAGTGATTTTACAAAATCTCAAACAAGTCCATTCGTAGCACCGACATTTACAGAAGAGGAATTTCCAGTTACTATACCAGAAGGGTATGTGTTCGTAATGGGAGATAACAGACCTGTTTCAAATGATAGTAGAAGTGCTGAAGTTGGTTTGATTCCTAAAGGTGAAATACTAGGCAAAGTAGTTGTTGTATATTCGCCTATAAAACGAATAGGTATAGTTAAATAAAAGGAGAAATAATGACAGAAATAGCATCAATACAATGGTTTCCAGGGCATATGACAAAAACTCGCAGAATGATTAAAGAAAATCTTTCTTTGGTTGATGCAGTAGTTGAAATAATAGATGCAAGAATTCCTATGAGTAGCCAAAATCCTGAAATGACAAAAATGCTTGGAAATAAACCAAGAATGTTCTTGTTAAACAAAAGTGATATGGCAGATGAAAAAATCACTCAAAAATGGATAGAATATTTTAAAAATCAAAATATAACATCAATCCCTATAGACTGTAGAAATGGGAAAGGTACAAATTTATTTTTATCTGTTTTAAAACAGCAGGTGTTAAGTGATTTTATAAAAAACAAAATTCAAAAAGGCATGACAGGAAAACAAATAAGAATAATGATTGTTGGAATTCCAAATGTAGGGAAATCTTCGTTCATAAATAAAATGGCACGAACAAAAATTACAAAGGTAGAAGATAGACCAGGAGTTACACGACACAAACAATGGGTTAAATTAGGCGACGGAGTAGAGATGTTGGATATGCCGGGTGTATTATGGCCAAAGTTTGATGATCAAAAAGTTGCACATAAGTTAGCTTTTACTGGAGCAATAAAAGATGATGTTGTAGACATAGAAGCATTATCTATGCTTTTGCTTGATCTTTTGAAAGAAAATTATCAAAAAAATTTAATTGAAAGATATAAGATAGAAATATCAGAAGATGATAATGGCAAAAAACTTTTGGAAAAAATCTGTATAAAAAGAGCAATGCTTTTACCTGGTGGAGTATTAAACACAGAGAGAGCAGCTATAACTGTTGTTGATGAGTTTAGAGCAGGTAAGCTTGGCAAAATTTCATTAGAAAGACCTTGATAATATGGAAGAAAAACAAAATAATTTGTACGCATTTGATTTAGAATACAGAACAGAAAAATTAATTTTATGTGGTGTAGATGAGGCGGGGCGAGGACCTCTTGCAGGAGATGTTTATGCTGCTGCTGTAATTTTAGATGAAAAAAATATCATAGAAGGCATAAACGACAGTAAAAAAATATCTGAAAAAAAACGTGATGCTTTATATGAAGAAATAATAGAAAAATCAGTATCTTACTCTATAGCTAAGGCAAGTGTGGAGGAAATAGATAAGTACAACATATTAAATGCGGCTATGTTAGCTATGAAAAGAGCAGTTGAGGCATTAGATTTGACTCCCACATTAGTTCTTATAGATGGAAATAAAAAGCCGGATTTATTTGTAAACAGCATTTCAATTATAAAAGGTGATACTTTATCTGCAAGTATTGCGGCAGCATCAATTCTAGCAAAAGTGGCAAGAGATAATTATATGAAAGAAGTTGCTAAAAAGTATCCTCAATATTTATTTGAAAAGCATAAGGGATATGCAACTAAACTGCATTATGAAATGCTTGATACTTATGGCCAAAGTGATGTCCATCGAAATTCTTTTTTAAGGAAGTACTATAATGACAAGCAAGGAAATGGGTAATATAGGTGAAACTGCTGTTTGTAAATATTTAATTAAAAAAGGCTATAAAATAATTGAAAGAAATTTTAGTTATCGTGGTGGAGAAATTGATATAATTGCACAAGATAAAAGTACCATAGTTTTTATTGAGGTAAAAGCAAGAAAAAGAGACTGCATGGTTTCTGGTGTGGAGGCTGTAAACAGATCCAAAAAGAAGAAAATAATAAAAACAGCTGCGTATTATAGTTACAAAAAGCCGTTGAAATTACAACCTAGATTTGATATTGCCGAAGTTATACTAGAAGATGAAAAGGCTGTTGCCATAAGGTATTACGATGAAGCTTTCGATATGAGTGGGTTTGATATTATGTTTTCAATGGCTTAAATAAAAATTTTAACAAATCAAAAAGGGTGAGAGTATGTTTTATAAAAGTACAAGAAACAGTAATTTAAAAGTTGAAAGTGCATATGCAATTACACAGGGAATTTCAGAAGATGGTGGATTATTTGTACCTGCTGAAATACCAGAATTGACTCTTGATGAAATAAAGTATATGTCAGAATTAAACTATTCATGTAGGGCTGCATATATATTCAAAAAGTATCTTACGGATTTTACAGATGCTGAAATACAATACTGTACTGACAATGCATATAGCACAAAAAGCTTTGAAACTGAAAGTATATCACAGTTGGCTCATTTGTTTGAAGGAACATATATGTTGGAGTTATGGCATGGTCCTACTTGTGCGTTTAAAGATATGGCACTTCAAATATTACCTTATTTTTTAACGGTTTCAGCTAAAAAATTAAAAATAGATAAAAAAATAATCATTTTGGTGGCTACATCTGGTGATACAGGAAAAGCTGCTTTAGAGGGATTTAAAGATGTAGAAGGGACGCAAATATTAGTATTCTATCCTGAAAACGGTGTAAGTTCGATGCAAAAGCGTCAAATGAAAACGCAAGAAGGAAAAAATGTTGGAGTTTGTGCTATTGATGGAAATTTTGATGATTGTCAAAATGGAGTTAAAGAAATATTTACAGATGAATCAGTAAAATCC
>JAEXNS010000196.1 GCA_023439605.1 Bacillota bacterium
AATTTTAATTTCCACAAAAAGTAAGTGAAAGTACTCACTTTTTTATAACTAAAAATCCTTAATAAACTTCGATTTTACGAGGGTTATGAAGGATTTTTCTTTTTTAAGTGTCAAAGATGAGATTATAACATAGTTAATTAGTCGAAATCAATACCTTTATATGCTTTATTTTTATATATTAGCCACTATAAAGTACAGTTTTAGAAAAATACAATAAACAAAAAATACGTTCAGAAAAACTGAACGTATAAAAATAATAATTTTAATTAAGCATTTGCATTTAATGTTTTTGCTAATTGTGATTTTTTTCTAGCAGCTTTGTTTTTGTGAATTAAATTATGTGCTGCTGCTTGGTCAACTTTTTTGATTGCAAGTTTAACAGCATCTTCTTTAGTTGACTCATTATTTTGAACAGCTAAACTAGCCTTTTTTAGAACAGTTTTCAAGTTAGTTTTTCTGGATTTGTTATTAGCATTTTTAACTTTATTAACTTTAACTCTTTTTTTTGCAGATTTAATATTTGGCATAAAAGCACCTCCTTATTTAATAGTACACAATAAAATTATTAAATAAAAATAGTAGACACGAACTATTTTTAAATATAGAAATATGGTACGACCATATTGTAACCCTAAAAACTATTTTAACATTTTCTAAGAAAAAAATCAATAGTAAAATGAAATAAATTTTATTATTTTGAAAGAATACTTTTTAGCATCATTCCACTACCAGAAGCAATAAATAAAAACATAAATATATATTCAAACAATGATGTTCTTTGGAACATAATTCTAGTACTCATTATTACAGATAGAAGTATGATTAAAAGGCCCAAAATACATATAGCCACACCAAAACGCTTTTTTTCTAAAATAAACAACAACAATACCCCTATTACAAAAGGTAAAATAACTGTGCCATTTGGTAAGTTAAAGTTTCCTATAGAAAAAAGATAACTTGAGCCATAACCACCAAAAAGAGTTGATTGCACACTTACACGACTAAAAAGCCAAAATAAGCCCAATCCACATAAAATTAGCCCAATAAAGAAGTTTAATGGTGAGGAAGTATTTTTAATAGGCCCAGACATATAATGGGTTTCATACTTTTGTAATCTTTTTCTTTCTTGCTTTTGCATACGAATAATATCACGTTCTGTTTTGGTTTTTGCCACATATATCACATCCTTTTCAATTGAAATTTTTTTAAAATTCTATTTTACTTTCAAGATATGAAATTAAATCTTCAATTTTTATGCGTTCCTGTGCCATAGTATCACGATCACGAACTGTAACACAGCCATCTTTTTCTAATGTGTCAAAATCGTATGTAATACAAAAAGGAGTTCCTATTTCATCTTGTCTACGATATCTTTTACCTATAGCACCAGCTTCGTCATAATCGACATTGAATTTTTTTGATAGCATTGTGTACAACTCTAAAGCATTATCTTTTAATTTTTTGGTTAAAGGAAGAATACATGCTTTAATTGGTGCTAAAGCTGGATGAAAACGCATTACGGTTCTTGTTTCACCATCTGATAGAACTTCTTCATCATATGCTTCACATAGAAAGGCTAAAGTAACTCTATCTGCACCTAGTGAAGGTTCTACTACATATGGAACATACTTTGTATTGTCATCTGGATCAAAGTATTCGAGGGATTTACCACTATGTTTTATATGTTGATTTAAATCGTAATCAGTTCTATCAGCAATACCCCATAACTCACCCCAACCAAATGGGAATAGATATTCTATATCAGTTGTTGCCTTTGAGTAAAATGATAATTCATCTGCATCATGATCTCTTAATTTTAAGTTTTCTTCTTTTAAGCCTAATGATAACAACCAGTTTTTACAATAGTCTTTCCAGTAATAGAACCATTCTAAATCTGTATCTGGTTTACAGAAAAATTCAAGCTCCATTTGCTCAAATTCTCTGATTCTAAATATAAAGTTACCAGGAGTTATTTCATTTCTAAATGATTTTCCTACTTGGCATACTCCAAAAGGTACTTTTTTTCTAGTAGTTCTTTGTATGTTTGCAAAATTAACAAATATACCTTGTGCCGTTTCTGGTCTTAAGTATATTTCGTTTTTTGAATCTTCAGTTATACCTTGAAAAGTTTTAAACATAAGATTAAAAGTTCTTATATCCGTGAAGTTTTTACTTTTACAATTTGGGCAAGATATATTATTATCTTTTATAAAACTGGTCATTTGTTCAAAACTCCAGCCATTTGGGTTTGCATCAGATTGTGCTTCAATAAGTTGGTCTGCTCTATGTCTTGTTTTGCAATCTTTACAGTCCATAAGCGGATCTGAAAATCCACCCACATGACCAGATGCTACCCAAGCTTGAGGATTCATAAGTATGGCTGAATCTAGACCAACGTTATAAGGGTTTTCTTGAACGAATTTTTTCCACCATGCTTTTTTTACATTGTTTTTAAACTCTACACCAAGAGGACCGTAATCCCAAGAATTAGCTAAACCTCCGTATATTTCACTTCCTGCGTAAACAAATCCCCTTGATTTACAAAGAGAAACTATTTTATCCATTGTTTTTTCATTATTTAACATTAATATCCCGTCCTTAATAAATAGTAGTCAAATTATATTTTATGATATATTTAGGTTATTGTCAAGAGTTTATCTATATAAAATTATTAAAATGTTAATATTCGTTACTATTCAGCCCCTAAAGGTAAAGTTTGCGATTTTACAGGAGTTTCGACTCTGCGGAGTCGACCGGGCTTTCTGGTACCCCTGGACCTTCGGATAAATATCCTATCTTACCAATATAGCGGAGTAGTACATGAGAATAATCCACAGTGTTTTCAACATTATGTTGAAAACACTGTGGATTTAAAGTTAAATTAAGTTTAAAACTAAAAAACATTCGATAATATGAGCTAAGTTTTCAACAAGAGTTAAAAAATATTAATTTTTTTGTTGAAAACTTAATATTTAATCTAATATAATAAATTTGATTTGAAAATATTCTTTTATATCAATGTTTTTATTTAGTTCATTTACAATTGCTGTTTTATATTTTTGAATTACTTCATCGTAAATGCCATCTGTAATAGCCTTGTTTTCAATTATTGGATTTTGGTCTGAAAAAATTTTTTCATAGTCCTTTTCAGAAACAGGATTTATGATGCTTTCTTCTTTATTTTTTATACTTAAACTTTCAGATAAAACATTGTGATTTGTTATTTTGGGTGTTGGAAGAAGTACAGTTATTTCTTTTTTGTAGTTATCAACGGCAACGTCAATAAGAGATGAATCTATGTTCGCATTAATAATACCTTTATACTCTAAATTAAAGGAAGTTTTAGTAAGAGGTATTTCTAGTCCCTTTATTTTTGAGTTTTTATTGAATTTATAACTGTTGGAATATTTGTATTCAGTTTCTTCTGCTTTTAAGTTTTTCATCAAATCATAAAGAACAAGTGTTTGATTGAGTTGTACAATTTTTTCTGTGGTAGAAGTTGTAGTTTCAATAATCTCAGTGGGTGTAGTGGTTACAGTTTGGATTGCTATTGAAGCTGCATTTGCGAAATCAATATTTTTATTTTTGTTTGTATTAATTGATGTTTTATTGAAAAAAAGTCCTAAAATAAAGAACGCACAGCAACATAGAGTGAAAAACAACATTATTATCAAGTTTTTCATGTATTGAATTTTTTTTGTTTGGGTCCATTTAAGATGTTTTTTTATTTTTATCATCTAATTTATTCTCTCCTTTGTATACAATATTAATGTTTGGATGTATAACATAATCACAGAATATCATATTTAATAATCTAAGTCAATTAATTTTTGATTACTTTTGATTACATTGGATTACAAAGGTTACAATTCAGTCGCAAAAGGTAAAGTTTGCGGTTTTATAGAGTTTCGAATCTGCGAAGTTGACTGGGCTTTCTGTTCACCCTAGACATTGGGATTTAATTTTTTAATTTATATATTGTTTTATATCTTTTATCTGATTTTTTAAAATTGCCTCTACAAAAGAATCATAGGAAGTATATTTATCACGATAATGTTCATACAAACTAGATTTAGAATATCTGACTATTTCGGTTTTATATCCATTGAATGCATTTGTATCCATTGAGCAATATTCATTAAATATTTTCTCTGCTTTTGATGTGTACTTACTTGGGATAGCGTATAAACGTCCATTTATAGTGATAGTATAACAGTCTTCATTTGTAAAATAATAAGGCTGAACTTCTGTAATGATTTCATCCATTTCTTTTGTCCATTCTAAAAGGGTATATATATCCAGATTAACGGGTTTTTGTGTAAATATATATTTTGTATTATTGGAAAATTGATAATGTGAAGGTGGATGAATGTATATGTTTGAACTATAATCATTTTTATTATTAAAATTATTTTTTAATTGTGTGATGCTTTTACTTAAGAGAGAATCTTTATATAAATATTCTTCATCAATATTGAGGTACTTGTTTTCAATCAGCAAATTTATTGTGTGAGTGAAATGGGAAAATACAGGGAATAAATCATTGATTATAAGTAAAGTATCATCTGGTTTTAAAAGTTGTTCTAAATCTTGTTCTAGCCAATCTTTTTTATATGCATTACATAATTTTTCTTTAAACTCTTTTGTCGGATTAAATTTTTCTGAATGAGAAACACTACCTAATTTAGAACTTATAGTCATTGTCGAAAAATTCATAGACATATATTTTGTTCGTTCCAAATCATTATTTTTGGGGTTTAGAGATGAGTGTAAATTTTTAATTAACATTTCAGCATACTCATCACTTAATGAAAGTTCAGAAAGCATGTAGTTTATTTCATTATCTATTGAATAAGATTTGCTTAAATTTAATCCAAAATTAAAATAATAATCAATTGTGAAATAGTTAAAATATTGATACATAGAGTATTCTTCAAAGCTTAATTTTGCTTTTTTGTCGATCATTTTTTGGTTTGCCTGAGTTACTAATTGTATATATTTTTTATTAGTAATTATAAGTGGGGTGTAATCTTCATAATTATAAGTGTTTAAAGGTGCAATTTGATCAGAACTTAGAGACAATAGCTTTATATTATTTACAGAAGGAATATATCGTTCTAAACCAAATCCATTTGCAGTATTTCCAGTTAGGACTAAAACCACAGATATCGCAAATATAGAAACATATCTTACTAAAGGTACAAGAAAAGTTTTAAATCCCCTTTTGGTTATGGTTTCAAAAATTATAAATATAATTGCAGATAAAATAATTGCAGGAATAATATATTTGCTTTTTAAAAATAAAGATATTATGGATATTAAGATAATATACAAATTTATATGATAGAAAAGTTTTAAAGTAAAAGGATTTCCTACGTCCTCGCTTTTTCGTTTTTTGTATATATAATAAGTTAAAAATAGATATATCATTATGCTTATTGAGTATAAAGTAACCCATAGAAGAAAGAAATGGGAGAAATTATAATGTGTGCTGCTAAAAAAATAATCACTTAAAGTGGAGTGTCTTAGAAGAGAAATTAAGCCACCTATAGGGCTAGAATAAATTACATTTGAAATCATTAATGATTCTAAGTTTAATCCATAAACTTTATCAAAAAAAATCAAAATGATTGCCGTGGGGATTAACGGGATACTTATGTTTACTATGATATTATATATCACACCTTCAAATATACTTCCACAACATGATAAGGTGAAAACAGTTATGGTATATAGCATTATCATTATAAGTAATCCATAAATATAGTAATGAATTAAAGAATTATTTGAAAGAAAATCATAATTTTTGTCCCAGTTTTTTGAAATCAAGTGACCTGTATTGTTTATTATAAAACTAAAAATAGAAGAAAATAAGTATGGAACTAAATATATAAGTAAACCAGAAAAGAAATCACTTAAAAATCTCTGTTTAGTGTTTATAGGTAAAGAGTAAATCATGTCTACTTCGGATTTTTTGTAAAGATAGCTAAAATTGTTAAAGGCAATTATTACACCTATAAAAGTAGCACATATAAGGCTTATAAAGCTTATTATATCATAAAATTCACTGTTAAAAACAGTGTCATCTAAATTTATTGAATCTATAATTTGACTGATATAAAAAAGTGGCACAGCCGTCAATTGCAGTATTATAGAAATAATAAAAAATTTCTTATTTATTTTCAATTTGTAAAGGAAATTTTTGCAACACATACAGTTGGATTTATTTTTCAATTGGATGGTATTCATATCCCAAGCCCTCCATTTCATATATGAATATTTCTTCTAAAGTTAAAGGTAGTATATCTAAAATTAGTGGTTTCTTTTTCATAATTTCTTTTTTAATAATACTTATGTCTCCTTTAATAATTAAATGGTATATACTTTCGTTTTTTTCAAAATGCAATATATCTAAGCCGTTAAAGTCATCTTTTGAGTAAATGTTTTTATTATATTCATTTGAAAAAGCGACTTGTATTTTATGGATGTTACTTTTTATATCATCTAAGTTTCTTGAAAAAACCATTTTCCCTTTATGAAGTAATGCAACGGTATCACAAAGTTCATTTATCTCTTTTAGATTATGAGAGGATATAACCACTGTTAATTCTCTGTCAATCATTGCGTCTACTAGTATTTTCTTCACTATTATTCTCATAGTAGGGTCTAACCCGTCGAAAGCTTCATCAAGTAAAAGATATTCTGTTTGGCAAGATAAAGCTATTGCAACAATGGCTTGCCTTTTCATACCTTTAGAAAATGTACGTATTTTTTTATTTAGTGGTAATTTTATGGTTTCTATTAAATTTTCAAAAATTTTCTCAGAAAAGTTGTTGTAGAAGTTTTTGTAAAATTTTTTTAATTCAAGTAAGGTGTATTTTGAAAATTGAATAGTTTCATCGTTTATAAAAAAGATTTTTTTCTTTGTGTCATTGTTATCGAAAACAGTTTTACCATCTACTAAAACTTGACCCTCTTCTTGACTATATATACCGCTTATAAGACGTAATATGGTTGATTTGCCTGCACCATTTGAACCAAGCAGACCATATGCGGTTCCTTTTTCAATAGTTAAATCTATAGAATCAAGAACAGGGGTTTTATCAAATTTTTTTACAACTTGCTTTAGTTCAATCATTATAATTCCACCTCTTTAATATAATCTATCAATTCGTTTTTTGTTAGTCCAGAAGTTAAAGCTTCTCTTACACAATGGTCAAAATCAAATAAAATATAACTTTTTATATGTTCTTGATCTATCTTGCCAACAAAACTACCTCTTCCAGATAGTGAATAAGTTATATTTGTTCTTTCCAATTCAAGGTATGCTTTTGCAACTGTATTTGGATTAATACCCAGCTGTTTGGCTAGACTTCTTACACTTGGAATTTGGTCTCCTTCATGTAAAACACCTTTAATAATTAATTCGGATATTTTTTTGTATATTTGCTCATATATAGGGACTCGACTTTGTAAATCAATATTGATCATATTTATCACTTCCTTTATAAAATATTAAGCGTACTACCTTTTTTATTACAATTATTATACTATATGAAGATTTTATTGTCAATAAAAAAATTATACAGTAATTAATATGTAGATTTATATGTTGATTTTATTTATTAATAATCATAGATAAATTCAAAATATACTTGTGATTATTTAGTGATTATGGTACAATATAAATATATTTTATTTTGATATTTAACAAAAACAAGTTAAAATATATAAATTTGAAAAGGTGGTTAATTGCAATGAATGGGAAAAAAATATTAATAGGTATTTTGTCCTTATTATTAGTAGGTTCATTTTCTGCCTGTCAAGGTAAAGTA
>JAEXNS010000232.1 GCA_023439605.1 Bacillota bacterium
ACACCTGCACCCGGTCCTATATCCACTATATAATCCGCTGCAAACATCGTATCATCGTCATGTTCAACAACTATAAGTGTATTTCCTATATCACGCAATTTTTTTAAAGTTGCTATCAGTTTATCGTTATCCCTTTGGTGTAGTCCAATACTAGGTTCATCTAAAATATACAAAACGCCCATAAGAGATGAGCCTATTTGAGTGGCTAGTCGAATTCTCTGACTTTCTCCACCCGATAAAGTTCCGGCAGCTCTAGAAAGATTAAGATACTCCAAGCCTACACTTTTTAAAAATCCTAAGCGTTCTTTGATTTCCTTTATTATTTGAACTGAAATCATTTGCTCACGTTCTGTCAAATTTAATTCATCAAAAAAAATCAAGGAGTCAATTACAGATTTTCTTGTAAGTTGTGTTATATTCAGCTCGCCAACTGTTACAGACAAGCTTTCTTTCTTTAATCTATATCCATGACATTCTGGACACTCGACTTCAGTCATATAATTGTTTATCTCATCACGAGAAAAATCACTATTTGTCTCTTTATAGCGACGTTCTAAATTTGTAACAACTCCTTCAAAAGCCGCTTTATATGTACCGCCACCCATTTCAGTTACTCTAACTAGCTCAAGTTTTTCTCCGTTTGTACCATATAAAAATATATCCAAATCCTTTTTTGGTAAATCCTTAACTGGAACATCCAAAGATATATTATATTTTTTTGAAATTGCATTATAGTACATCATGGCAATGGTAGTTTCACCTAGAGTATTCCAGCCCATTGCTTTTATAGCACCCTCTTTAATGCTTAAATCCTTATTTGGAATTAAAAGATCAGGGTCTATTTCTCTGAAAACTCCCAATCCGGTACATTTTTCACAAGCACCAAAAGGATTGTTGAAAGAAAACATTCTAGGGGTAAGTTCATCAATGCTTATATTATGGTCTGGACATGAATAATTTTGAGAAAAACGCATTTCCTCACCGTCAATAACATCTACTACAATAATTCCGCCACTTAAATGACTTACCGTCTCTATACTATCTGTCAATCTTGTTAAAATATCCTCTTTAATAACTATACGGTCAACAATTACCTCTATAGTATGCTTTTTGTTCTTATCTATTTTAATATCCTCGGATAAATCGTACATATTTCCATCTATTCTTACACGAACATATCCGGAACGTTTCAAATGCTCAAGTTCTTTTTTATACTCACCCTTACGTCCTCTAACTATAGGAGCAAGCAATTGTATTTTTGAGCCAACAGGAAGTTCCATTATTTTATCCACAATTTGATCTATAGTTTGTTGATGTATTTCAACTCCACAAACAGGACAATGAGGAATTCCAATTCTAGCATATAGTAATCTATAATAATCATAAATTTCAGTGACAGTTCCAACAGTAGAACGAGGATTTCGAGATGTTGTCTTTTGGTCAATAGCTATAGCAGGGGACAGGCCCTCTATACTATCTACATCCGGCTTTTCCATTTGCCCTAAAAATTGTCTTGCATATGAAGAAAGACTTTCAACATACCTACGCTGGCCATCTGCATAAATGGTGTCAAATGCTAAAGAGGATTTACCGGAACCAGACAAACCAGTCATAACAATAAGCTTGTCCCTAGGTAGTTCTAAATCAATGTTTTTTAAATTATGTTCTCTTGCACCTTTAATAATAATTTTGTCAATCATATAAACAAGAACCTTTCTTTATAAATCATTTTTAAGTGATTGAATTTTATCTCTTAAGAATGCGGCATGTTCAAACTCAAGCATTTTTGCCGCTTCTTTCATTTCTCTAGTTAGCTTTTCAATCAGCTCTTTTTTCTCGGCTTTAGATAACTGTTTGTCCTTTGTCTGGCTGTTTACCTTTTCTTTAGAGGTTATTTCCAGTACGTTTCTTATCTCTTTTTTAATGGTTTGAGGTATTATATTATTTTTTTCGTTGTACTCAAGCTGTATTGCTCTTCTACGATAAGTTTCTTTGATTGCTTTTTCCATGGAGTTTGTAACATGGTCGGCGTACATGATAACTTTTCCCTCGGAGTTTCTAGCGGCACGTCCTATGGTTTGAATCAATGAAGTTTCACTTCTTAAAAATCCTTCTTTATCGGCGTCTAAAATAGCAATTAAAGATACTTCTGGTAAATCTAAACCTTCACGCAAAAGATTTATTCCAACCAAAACGTCAAACACACCTTGGCGAAGGTCTTTTATTATCTCCATACGCTCTATAGTGTCTATATCATGGTGCAAATATCTTACTTTAATATTCATATTATCCAAATAATTTGTCAAATCCTCAGCCATACGTTTTGTCAATGTAGTTATCAAAACACGTTCGTTCTTTTGGGTTCTTTTATTTATTTCAAAAATAATATCTTCTATTTGTCCCTCTATAGGTTTAACCACTATTTCAGGGTCGACTAAACCAGTAGGACGTATTACCTGTTCAATAACATTTTTTGAATGCTCTTTTTCAAAAGGTCCCGGAGTAGCACTAACAAAAATAGCTTGATTTATATGGCTATAAAACTCATCAAAATTTAAAGGTCGGTTGTCATAAGCACTGGGCAATCTAAAACCATAATCAATCAATGTTTTTTTTCTGGCAAAATCTCCGGCATACATACCCCTTACTTGTGGCAAAGTAACATGGCTTTCATCTATTATAAGCAGAAAATCCTCTGGAAAATAATCAAGTAGTGTATAAGGTGTACTTCCCTCAGGTCGCCTAGACAATACCCTTGAGTAGTTTTCTATACCACTACAAAAACCAACTTCCTTTAACATTTCCATATCATAATGTGTTCGTTCCGTTATTCTTTGTGCCTCTATAAGTCTATTATTTGCTGTGAAAAATTCTATACGTTTTTCAAGTTCTGAATCTATATCCACAATAGCTTCATCTAAGGTTGTTTTATCAACTATATAATGTGTAGCAGGGAAAAAAGCTATATGTGATAAAGTAGATAAAATTTCACCGGTAACGGTATGTATTTCACAAATTCTATCTATTTCATCGCCAAAAAATTCAATCCTTATTGCCGTATCAGTTGCATTTGAAGAAAAAACCTCAACAACGTCACCACGAACACGAAAGCGGTTTCTACTTAAATCAATGTCATTTCGCTCATACTGTATACGAACTAAATCCTTTAACAATTCATCTCGAGATTTTTCCATACCTTTTCTAAGAGATACGACCATTTTTCTATAGTGTTTTGGATTTCCAAGTGAATATATACAGGAAACACTGGCAACTATAATTACGTCTCTTCTTTCACAAAGGGCAGTAGTTGCAGAATGTCTTAGTTTATCTATTTCCATATTTATAGAAGCGTCTTTTTCTATAAAGCTATCTGTGTTTGGGATATATGCTTCAGGTTGATAGTAGTCATAATAAGAAACAAAATATTCTACTGCATTTTTAGGGAAAAATTCCTTAAATTCCGAGCACAATTGTGCTGCTAATATTTTATTATGAGCGAGGACTAGAGTTGGTCTATTTACAGAAGCAATAACATTTGCCATGGTAAATGTTTTACCAGAGCCGGTTACACCTAGCAAAGTTTGTTCTTTTAAGCCTGATTCAAGGCCTTGAATTAGTTGTTTTATTGCTTCAGGCTGGTCACCAGCAGGAGAATATGTAGAAGATAGTTTAAATTTATCCATAGTTACTCCGTTTCACATATAGTGCTTTAATTTAAATATTTTAAAGTGATTTCTAAAATATTTCAGATACCTTTTTGTTACTATTCAGCCATATGTATAGGGTGGGGGGATGTTTTACCGAAGGTCCAGGGCGACCGGAAAGCCCGGTCGACTCCGCAGAGTCGAAACCCTTGCGAAACCGTAAACTTTACTTTTAGTGGCTGAATAGTGACCTTTTTATAGATGTTTTTAAGTTAAAGAAAATTAATTTAAAGCATTATATTAATTTATCGTTTAATTTCATTGAATAAACTTTGTTATTTGAAACAATTATATGATCAACAAGTTTAATTCCAACATTTTCGAGAATATGATTTATATAGTTGGTGTTTTGTACATCCTCATTTGATGGGGTTTCACCTGAATTTGGATGGTTATGAGCCAAAATTATTTTATCAGCTTTATTTTTATATGTATATTCAATTATTTTTCGTATATCAACTGGTATTTGACTAGGAGATCCTTTTAAAATAGTATTACATGAAGTTATCTCTAAAACATCGTTTAAACAAGCTACTTTTAAAAGTTCTTCTTTTTCATATAAAAATTGATTTATAAAAAAATTTGATACTTGATTTATATTATCCATTTTAACTTTTTGAGGATTTCTTAAAAAATATTCTTTTGCAAACTGGGGAATAAGCTTTATTAAAGTAGCGGAATTATTGGTTATATGTTTTATGGTACATAACTCCTCAATATCTGCATCAAAAACAGCTGAAAAACTACCGAATTTTGTTATTAAATCATGTGCAATAACGTTTGTATCTATACGAGGTATGGTGTAGTATAACAGCAGTTCTAAAATTTCATAGTCTGTAAAACTCTTTATTCCATGTTCTATAAACTTTGTTTTCATTCTTTGTCTATGACCACAATGAACATCGGACATATTAAAATATTCTCCTTAAAAAATTTAAAATAGTAGTATATGTTTTATATTTATAATAGTATATAGTTTTAAAATAAAGATAAATATATATTGGTAAAATGTTTTTTATAATAAATACGTATAAAGATATTATAATATATTTTTTTTATAATGTCCACTTTTTTTACAGGTAAATGAAAATAGAATTAAAGCAAAGATGTTTTACCGAAGGTCCAGGGCGACCGGACAATGTCGTCAACTTAGTAAAAAAGTTAAAGTTTTACTCGATTTTTTTCAAAAAATCGTAGGTTTCCAAAGG
>JAEXNS010000252.1 GCA_023439605.1 Bacillota bacterium
GAATTGAAGCACTAGAAAACTACTTGTTATCCTACCATTTGTTAAGTCAAAACTTTTCCAACTTACATTTGGTAAACATAGCGTTCCTAGAAAAGAAAATACATGAACTTTCCACAGAAATTTATACAAACATATCCGGTGTTTCAACAAATATGCTTGTTGATAGTTACTTAGACTTATTTAGAAATAATAACTTTGAAAATAACATATTTGATTTTTGTAAAAAATGCATTTTAGAAAAAGACGAAATCAAAGAATGTAAGCTTTACAATAAAAACAATTCCGACATAAGTTGGGATTCTACAAAACTTATTTATGCAAGAAACTGTAAAAATTTTATTTCTAAAATGAATGAGCCAATTCACTATGAAATAACAGACCAAGAAATAAACATAGCCACAGAAGTTCAAAGACTAGTACGTGATTTAGTCAATAAAAAAGGAATTATAATTGAAATAAATCCATCTTCAAACATTGTAATTTCTGATATAGATACCATGGAAAACAATCAGGTATTTGGTATAAACGGTATTGGCTACGACCTCAAAAATACTTTAGCCTGTATAAATTCCGACGACCCATCTGTTTTTAATACAAACGTTTCAAACGAACTTGCATATATTTATTTTTCTATGATTGAAAAAGAAGAAAGTCGTGAAAATATTTTGGCATGGATTGAAAAACTTAGAGTAAATGGCATGAATGCAAGTTTTATCAAACATACAAATTCCGATGAAGAAATTTTGTCAGAATTGGAATACTTATGTGCAAACTTGTGAAAATTAAAATAAAAATCCCCTCTTTCTGTAAATTAAAGTTTTCAGAAAGGGGGGATTATTAAATACTAATCTTCCCTCTTTATATATGTCAACAATTGTCTACCTATTGAACTAATAGTTGTAACTGTCATAGCATTTCCAGCTTGTCCAAGAAGCTTGCTTTCAGTAACTTGCCCAATAGTCTTATCAGCAAATATCTTTGGAAATCCTTGTAGCAATAAAGCTTCATAGCCCGAAAGTTTTCTTAATGTTTTATTTTTTACATAAAGTATCCCATGTCTACCTGTTCTTAAAGTTGGAACTTTACCATCATATATCCTTAAATCCGATTGCCTTGTATCAATAATAAGGTAATCCTTTTTTAATATTTCATCAATATCTACTCTACCTTTATTGTATTTATTACTTATATATTTTTGAAAAGTAGCATTTTCGATTGGTAATATAGTATTTTTATCATAAATTAAATAATTTTCTATATCGGGTAAAGTTTGTTGAATTGGAAACTCAAATCTTTTATTATTAACAACTAAATCTTTATGTATACCAACAAAATAAACTCTTTCACGCATTTGAGGTACACCATAATTTTGACTATCTAAAACCTTCCATTCAACATAATAACCACATTTATCGAGTTCATATAATATAGCTCTCAAAGTTTCCCCTTGATTATGATTAACTAAACCTTTTACATTTTCTAATATAAAATATTTGATTTTTTTCTCTGTCAATATTTTAATAAGACCATAAATAACTTGTCCTCTTATATCCTCAAAACCTTTTCTTTTACCTACAATACTAAATGCTTGACAAGGAAAACCACCTATCATTAAATCAAAATTAGGCAATTCATTTGAATTGATTTGTGTTAAATCCCCAAAATTTCTCTCCATTTCTCCAAAAAATAACTTATATGTACTATCAGGAGATTCATCAATTTCAGCATAAGCCAAGCACTCCATCCCACACATTTCTAACCCTAATCTCCCACCACCAATGCCAGTACAAAAATCAACAAACTTTAACATCAAAAACATCCTTACCAATTAATTATTAACTACCTTTTAAATAAATAAAATACCTTCTATAAACTATATTATTATAACATTTTTCTATATTTTTTCAACATATCAAAACAAGGATTGATATCCATATTCGTATAATAAAACTATTGCTCTTTCCGCAATTTTTGTCGTTATATTCCACAAAAGTTAAGCTTTACCTTGAAAAAATATTGAAAATAAAGTATAATCATTTTAAATCTATTTTTTATTTAAAAGATTAACTTATATTTATATGGAGGAAAATATGAACAAGAAAATCAAAACTGTACTTACAGGTGTTTTAGCACTTGGATTAATAACTGCAAACCTTACATCCCTCAAAATAAACGCTTCTGAAACTATAATTGAAATTCCATTTCCTTATAATCCTTCTAATTTACCATTTTCAGAGCCTGTAGAAGAAGTAAAAACATATGAAAATTTAGAATACGAAATTATAAATAATGAAATTAAAATAGTTAAATATTTAGGCGAAGAACTTGAACTAATTATCCCAAGTGAAATCGAAGGTTTACCGGTTACCAATATAGATGATTACGCTTTTCATTCTAATGAAAATTTAACTTATATAGAAATTCCCAACTCGGTTAAAAGCATTGGTCAATCTGCATTTGATGGATGTTTAAATCTTACAGCTGTAAAGTTACCTGATTCATTAAATACAATTGAAAAGTATTTATTCTTAAAATGTAATAGCTTAAAAGACATTATAATTCCTGATTCTGTTGTTTCTATTGAAGAAGGTTCTTTTTCAAATTGTACTTCATTGACTAAAGTAAATATTCCTAGCTCCGTTAGACAAATTATGACAAATGTTTTTTTTAAATGTACTTCATTAGAAGAAATAACAGTTGATAAAAACAACCCCAATTATTCCGATATAGGTGGTGTTCTGTTTAATAAAGAACAAACTGTATTACTTAATTATGCTATTGGGAAAAAAGATACTTTTTATGAAATTCCTAAATCCGTCACAAAAATTGGTGCATGGGCATTTACAAAATCAGATAATTTAGAAAGTATCTCTATACCTGAGGGTGTTACTCAAATAGATGGCGCTGCATTTGTAGGTTGTAGTAAACTATTAGATTTTAATATTCCAGATTCACTTATAAAAGTTGGTTTTGCTGCTTTTAATTCACAATGGTATAAGGATCAGCCTGATGGACCTCTTTATATAGGCGATATTTTTTATAAATACAAAGGTCCTTTACCTGAAAATGCAGAATTAGTTTTAAAAGAAAACACTAAATCAATAGCTGATAACGCTTTTTACATTTGTTCTGAATTGATTTCTATATACATTCCAAGTTCTGTAACAGTAATTGGCAATTTATCATTTTATGGTTGTACGAATTTAACTAGTATTGTTATTCCTGATTCTGTAACAGAAATCGGCGAAGTAGCTTTTTATGATTGTTCAAAATTAACTAGTATTGTTATTCCAAATTCAGTTGAAAATATAGATAGTGGTGCATTTGCTTCATGTGAGCAACTAGAAACCGTTATTTTATCAAATAAATTAACAACTATATCTAATATATCATTTGCTGAATGTACAAAACTATCTTCAATTGAAATACCAAATTCCGTCACCTCCATAAACTCCAATTCCTTCTCAGGATGCACCAACTTAACAAAAGCAATAATTCCAAGCTCCGTAACTTATATTTCAAATGATGCTTTTCTTGAATGTCCAAACTTAACTATTTATGGTGAAAAAAATTCTGTTGCTGAAAGCTTTGCTATTGAAAATAATATAAACTTTGTTAATATTAATGTGCCTGCAATAGATGATACAATTATATATGGTGATGCAAATAATGATGGGGTCGTTAATAACTCTGATTTAGTTTCCTTATGTCAATACTTGATTAAATCAGTTGATTTAGATGAAAACAGCTTAAAACTTTCAGATTTAAACGGTGATGGTATAGTTGACATTGCAGATGTCGCAATCTTAAAACAATATATTTTAGGTGATAAAGTCGTTTTAGGTGGAGGAAAATAAACTCCAAAAGTCCAAAGTGACTTAAAATCACAATTGCCTCCGCAGAGTTTAAATCCTAAACTTTACCTTTAATAGACTATACTACTAATATCCTAAAATATTCGATTAAATTTTACTATTCAGCCATATGTATAATGTAAAAATATTTTACCGAAGGTACAGGGCGACCGGAAAGACCGGTCGAATCCGCAGAGTCGAAACCCTTGCGAAGAAGTAAAGCGTTTTAGAGTCTAAATAGTATAAGGTTAGTTCCAAGGAAGCTATTATCATAATTTTACTATTAAGATATTTATTAACACTATTTTTCTTATTATCCTAAATTCCCGAAAATTATAACGTAGTATTAAAGAATAATATCAAAACATTTAAAAATATCATTTTGTTTTTTTGTAATTTCAGATACATGATTTTTTTTACCTTTATATTCAAAAATTTCAATGACATCTATTTCGTCAAGCAAAGA
>JAEXNS010000260.1 GCA_023439605.1 Bacillota bacterium
GTTTTGGACTTGTCATAACTGCACGTGAAAGCAAAAGTTTTCTTATCATACCTCTACTGTATCCACCTATTTTCTCATCAAGCCTTTCACCCAATCCATTTATACTTATTGCTTTTTCTACATATTTATTTAACTTTTCTTGATCATTTGTAAAAAGACCAGCCATAAACTTCAAGTACTGTCTTCCAGTCATAGTTTTATAGGCACCAGCTTCATCTGGTAAATAAGTAATCTTTTCTCTTACCTTTGAAGCCTCTTTTATAACACTATTTCCATCTACAATAATCTCTCCCTCTGTAGGTTTTAAAAGAGTTGCTATCATTCTTATTGTTGTAGTTTTTCCTGCACCATTTGGTCCTATCAAGGCAAAAATTTCTCCCTCTTTTACATCAAAAGAAATACTATTTACAGCTAAAACTTTTGTATATTGTTTGCTTAATTTTTTTACTTCTAAAATTTTATTCACACTATTATCCCCTTTCTTAAATACTATAAATTATTACTATTCAGACATATGTATAGGCAGAGATATTTTACCGAAGGTCCAGGGCGATCGGAAAGCCCGGTCGACTCCACAGAGTCGAACCCCCTTGCAAAACACCCTAAACTTTAACTTTAGTAGATGAATAGTAACTATAAATGAATTGATTTGCATTTTTTATTATATCACTGTTCCCTATATATTGCAATAAATTATTATTAATTATTTAACAAATCTTAAATATGCACAAAAACTTATCAGAAATTTGTGTATATATACAAAGTATTTTTTTGTTTGCAACGTTTTGATTATTTTTATACACTGTATATATGAAACGTTTCAAAAGAAAAATTACTTGTGTTTTTTTTAAATTCAAAGTATACTAAAATAATGTTACTATTTAGGCATATGTATAAGGCCGAGATATTTTACCGAAGATCTAGGACGACCGAAAATCCCGGTCGACTCCGCAGAGTCAAAACTCGTGCAAAATCCCAAACTTCACCTTTAGTGGCTGAATAGTGACGAAAAATACATATATTGTTTTAAAAAAGGAAAGGGAAACTTTTATAATTTAAATATAGAAGAGGGTGGTTATTATGGATAATGATTTTAAAAAAGATGTATCTCTAGCTATAAGAGGTGATTCATCAGCTTTTTCAAGACTGTATTCTAAAGTATATAAAAAATTATATTATATAGCATTGTGCAGTTTAAGAAATACTGAGGATGCTGCCGACATTGTAAGTGATACTGTTTTAGATGCTTTTAATTCAATTAAAAAGTTAAAAAATGAAGAAGCTTTTAGTGCTTGGATTACCAAAATCCTCACAAATAAGATAAAGAGGAAACAATCTGAATATATAAACAAAGCCCAGTATAATTATGAGGATTTTGAAAATTCTTTAAAAGCTGATTTTGATTTTGAAAAAGCTGAACTTGCTGAAGAAATATACCGTTTAGATAACGAGGAACGAGTTATTCTTTCTTTATCTGTACTTGGCGGATATTCAAGTGAAGAGATTTCTTCTTTTTATGGACTTAAACCCTCTTCAATAAGGTCAAAACTTTCTAGAACAAAAGAAAAACTAAAAAAAGCTATCAACGAAATTGATTATGCATCAAACATTAAATCCAATAGTTAGGAGATGATTTATATGAGTGACGAAAAAATAAGAGAAATTTTAACCAAAAATGAAATACCAGATAAAATCAAACCAGAAAACATTGAAATAATGTTAAAGAACTCAAAAAAACCAAAACAGAAAAAAATAAGTATAGTTTATAAATCAATTGCTACTTTAGCTGCATGTATTATTATAACAGTAGCCGTTGTAAATGTTATGCCACACAAAGAAGAAATAGAAATAAAAACAAATAAAAGTGATTCCGAAGTAATGTTGGGTGCATATTCCAATACTGCTGAAAGCTACGATTACATATATAAAAATCTTAGAAGTGCATATGTTTCTGAAAAATTCAAAAATAATATAAAGAATCTTTTTGGTTTATTGGGCACAAAAAAATATGAAAATTCCTACTCAAATAAAGCAGACGTTGAAATAGCGTATGATTCAGCTGCTGGCTCTCCAGAAGAACAAACTATCAATGGAGCACCTGATATTGCAGAAGAACAATATAATAAAGAAACAGGCACAGGTGATGCAGTAGAAAGTCCAGATTTTTCAGACACTTTAAATCAAGTAGAGGGCGTAAATGAAGCAGATATTATAAAAACTGATGGTAAAAACATATATTACACCTCAGGAAACAATGTATACTTTTTAAATGTAAAAGATGGTGAATTTAAAAATGTAGTTAAATACCCATTATATGAAGATAATAATTCCAACTATAATGCAACATACTACGATAGTTATTATACAGATTCAGCTGAAATATTTATAAATGAAAATAAATTAACTGTTCTATATACATTTATGAACTTAGAAACAAATAAACAACAAACGGGTGTTAAGGTTTTTAATATAAATGATGATAATCTTGAACTTGTAAATACATATATTCAAGATGGATATTATACAAATTCTAGAATGATTAATAACTTCTTATACTTATTAACAAATGACTCCAGTAGCTACATAGGAGAAATCACCAGCAGTGACGATGTAGAAAAATTTATCCCTTCATACACTTGCAATGATGATCAAAATTTCGTAGAGCCTGATGATATTTTATTACCAGAAAAATGGAATGATTATTATTACACTGTTTCCTATGCAGTTGTTTCAGGAATAGATATAAACAATGCACAAGAACCTATTTCTATAAAAGCATTTGCTGATTTTGGCGGTGAAATATACACATCTCTTGAAAATTTTTACTTCACATCAGCTTCATATAATCAAAATATAGAAACAAATATCACAAAACTATCTATAAAAGATGGATTAATCGAAAATTCTGCTACTGGAAAAGTTGATGGTTATGTATTGAATCAGTTTTCAATGGACGAATATAATGGTTATTTTAGAATAGCAACTACAGTAGAAAACAACAGTTTCACAACGAAGCCTTTTAACGAAGAATCTGATATAGCAGTACGTTCTACTTCAAACACCAAAAATAACTGTTTATATGTTTTAGATGAAAATTTAAATCAAGTTGGATTTATAACAGATTTCGGTTTAGATGAAAGTATAAAATCAGTTAACTTTTCTCAAAATATAGCTTATATTGTAACATACAGACAAACAGACCCATTATATTCAATAGACCTAACAGATCCTACAAATCCAATTATCATGGACGAAGTTAAAATAAATGGATATAGCACTTTTATGCACAGATGGACTGACAGTTTATTACTAGGATTTGGTGTAGATGCAGACGAAAACGGAAGAGAAACTGGTGTAAAAGTTGTAATGTTTAACACCTCAAATAATAATGAGTTAGTTGAAGAAGCTTTATTAGCTTATAATTCAAACGGTTCTAATTATCTTTACTCTATAGCTACATATGAAAGAAAAGCTCTACTCTTAAACAGTACTAAAAATATAATTGGATTTCCTTTAAATGATTATAATTACAATTATGAAAATAACGAACAAACAAGTAAAAGTTATTATGTATTCTTAGAGTATAATAACGGCCAATTTTCAGAAAAAGGTAGAGTAGAATTTGAAGATGGAAATAATAGTGCTTTACGTGCAATTTATATTGGTGATTACTTATATACATTCTCTTACAACCAAGCAATCTCTGTAAATATAAATGATTTTAGTCAAATTCAATCAATTAATTTTTAAAAAATTAATTTAAATAAAGGTGGCGGTTATTAAAACCGCCACCTTTTTTATAATTATTTAATCTAAAACCAGATACTCATTATTAATAGTTCTTTTGAGTATATCTACTATAAAATCATATCCAAATGCACTATTTGAATTAACACCATGTGCATCTGCAAGTTCTCTTGTATAATCCGAAAATTTATATAACCTCACATCACTATAATTGTAATCATAATGAGTAACTACAGGTATAAATTTAACATTTTCAAAATTAATTAAACCATCACTTGTATTTATGTCTATATCAAAAGAAAGAAATCCGCCTATTAAATTTTGACCATTACTTTGTGCAGATATAAGATTTCCTAGTGAATACGCACATATGGTTTGAGTTCCGTCATTTGCTGTAACCATTTCAATATCCCTCAAAACATGAGGATGATTTCCAATTATTATATCTGCTCCAGCATTTACAAGTATCTGTGCAACATCTCTTTGAGTATCACTTATAACATCTGAATCCTCTACACCCCAATGCATGCATACTACACATATATCTGAAATACTTTTAGCTTTTTTAACATCTTCAACCATTCCATCTATATTAAATGCATCTCCAATTATTATTTCTGAACCTTCTGGTAATGAAAGACCATTTAAATACTCTGTGTAATTTAAAAATGAAAATTTAACACCCTTAACATCTCTAGTTCTTATATTTTCTTTATCAGCTAAATTTCTATAAACTCCTACAACTGTCGAATTCTCTTTTGAATCCCAATAATCAAGGGTTGCTAATAATCCATCTACACCCTTATCCAGAGTATGATTATTTGCAGTACTAAAAACATCAAAACCCAAATCTATCATATGATTCCCTAATGCAGTAGGAGAATTAAAGCACGGATAACTTGATGGCGAAAAAATATCATTGCAAATTAAGGTTTCTTGATTTAACACAGCAACATCTGAAGTTTGAATCAAATCAGCTATATTTTCATATGCTCTTGTAAAATCATAGTTTCCACCTCCACCTGCCCTAATACTTGCCTGTTCATAAATACTTGAATGTATAAGATTATCTCCTGTACATGAAAAACTGATTTTAACATCTTCAGGTTTAATCTCTGTAGTAGTAACAACCTCATCTGTAGTTGTAGTAATGGTTGTTACATCATTTAAATTAGTAGATTTTTTTTCTACCAAAGCTTCATTTTCTATTTTTTGACAAGAAAACAGAAGCATTGGTAAAGTGAGCAAAATGCATATTTTTTTTATTTTAATCATAATTTCCTCCATAAATTTTATAAAATATATCATATATATTATATATCAATTTATTCCATAAATCAAGTGGGAATGATAAAATTATCTCCCTCAACTTTAAATAAAAATTGAGGGGATAAAAATAAAAATTTTAATTATTTTCAATCAATATATTTACCATTGAAACTAAATCTATTGAATTTATATTTTGATCATTATTTACGTCTAAATTTAAAAAATCATCTTCCATTGTACCAGTTAATATGTATCTTTTTAATTTAACTAAATCCAAGATAGTTACTTTTCCGTTTCCATCTACATCTCCTATTTTAAATTCAGTTTCTTCTACTATAGGAATAAATCTAATATTACTGTCCTTTGCATAAGTTTCAGCAACAGTACCAGCATATCCATAAATCTCTTCCGTATTTATAGCATTAAATTCAATTTTTTTTATATTTTTAGGCAAACTAAGTGTCTCTAAATACTGGCAATCATTAAAAGCATTTTCTCCAATATACAAAACACTCTCGGGAATAGTTACAGATGATAAATTTGTACATGACTCAAATGCACGGTCATATATAGCAATAAGACCATCTGCCAAGCTTATAGAAGCCAAACTACTGCAACCATCAAAAGCACTGCTACCTATAAATACTGGGGCATAATTTTGTGGAAATGTAATATTTTTTAAATTATCACATCTTTCAAAGGCACTCACCGGAATAAATGGTAATTCAGGCAATTCGATGCTTTCCAATGAACCACAATTCATAAACGCACCATAGCCTAAATCTAACCCATTACAATCAGAAAGATCAACATTATCTAATGAATCGCATTCTCTAAAAGCTTCATTTCCAATATATTTTAAATTTTGAGAAAAACTAAAGTAACTAAAATCCGAACAATTGCTAAAGGCTTCTTCTCCAATAAATTTCACATTAACCATCGTATCTAATCCATCCAATTCTTTACATCCGTAAAATGTTCTATCCCCTATATTAGTAATGGATTCAGTATTCATAATATAATTCAAATTTTCGCAACGACTAAATACATCATCTTTTAACTCTGTCACTAAGCTTGACATCTTGAGTTCACTTAATTCAACTACATTTTCAAAAGCTTTTTTCCTTAATTATACAAACACTGCCTGGGACTTCATATTCATAATCTAATTTTTTAGGTGGATACTTAATCAAAATAGTTTTATCTTTATTGAATAAAACTCCTCCTTCACTGCATAAATACGGATTGTTTTCATCAACTAAAATCTCCTCAACATTTTTTAAATCATATGCAAAGCTCACATCAGAAATTACTCCCTCAGTAATTTCACTTGGAATAGTAAGTGTTTTTAAATCATCCTCGATATCTCTAATTTGCAATGTTCCACTACCAATCATAATATAACCAAAACCTGTGATTTCTAAAGCGTTGGTACCAATTAAATTTACACTTCCTAATGATAAAGTCATTCCCAAACAAAGAGCCATTGTTTTTCTTAATATAGTTTTTTTCATATTTACACATCCTTTTTTTATTATAGTTTATTAACTACTATAGAATATAATACCACAAAAAATAATGTTTGTAAACTGTCATTCATACTAATTATAACTATTATTATATATTATTTATATACACAATAACTTTTGTTGTATTATAATTTCAAATTCATATAACAAAATATTTTAATCATATCTTCCTGAGTCTAACTAATCAAATAGTTATTAAAAAAATAAATTAATTTTAACAACATATAATAATTACATCATATAAAAAAAGGAAAATCATATTGACATATTGTTGTTTTTTTAATATAATTAAATCTATAGTATTTTAATATGAATTTTTGGAGGATTAAAAATGAAAATAGAAACACAATGTCTTCATGAGGGCTACTATCCTAAAAATGGTGAACCACGAGTAATGCCTATAGTTCAAAGTACAACATATAGGTTCGATTCCACAGAGCATATCGCTGAACTTTTTGACATGCCTACAGAATTTATGTATTCTAGATTTGCAAACCCTACTGTGGATGCAGTAGAAAAAAAATTGGCCGCTCTTGAAGGTGGCGTAGGTGCTATGTGTACTTCAAGTGGTCAAGCTGCTGCTTTATGTTCTATATTAAATATATGTAAGGCTGGCGATAGTTTTATATCCTCTTCCACAATATATGGTGGAACATTTAATTTATTTTCAGTTACACTAAAAAAATATGGAATAGAATGCGTATTTGTTGACCCTACTCTTTCTATAGATGAATTGCAAAAATATATAAAGCCAAACACAAAAGCTGTTTTCGGCGAAACCTTGGCAAATCCCGCTATAAAAGTTCTTGACATTGAAAAATTTGCAACTTTTGCTCATAATAATAATTTGCCATTTTTAATAGACAATACATTTCCTACCCCTGTTTTATGTAGACCTATAGAGTATGGTGCAGATATAGTAATTCATTCCACATCAAAGTATCTAGATGGTCATGCCCTTCAAGTAGGTGGAGTTATTATAGACAGCGGAAACTTTAACTGGGAAAATGGAAACTTCCCTGATTTCGTTGAACCAGACAGTAGCTATCATGGCATGCAATACACAAAAACATTTGGGAAAATGGCTTATATAATTAAAGCTAGAATGCAACTTATGCGTGATTTAGGTTGCTATCCATCTGCAAATTCTGCTTTTTTACTTAACATAGGAATTGAAACTCTTCCTTTAAGAATGAGACAGTATTGCAAAAACGCTGAAAAAGTAGCTGAATTTTTAAGTAAAAGTGATAAAATTGCTTCTGTTAATTATCCTACAGTAAATCATGATACAGAACAAAAAAAGCTTGTTGAAAAATATCTACCTGAAGGATGTAGCGGAGTAGTAACTTTTAATATAAAAGGTAATAAAGAAGATGCTATGCGATTTATGAACAATCTTAAGTTAGCTTCAAATGTTGTACACGTTGCTGACATAAGAACTTGTGTTCTTCATCCTGCTAGTTCTACCCATAGACAGCTCACAGACGAACAACTTGTTGCCGCTGGTATAAACTCTAGTATGATTAGACTTTCCGTTGGATTAGAGAACGTTGAAGATATAATTGAAGACATTGCACAAGCACTTAAATTTATTTAAAAAATATCCAAAAAAATCGTTACTATTTAGACATAAAGGTAAATTTTACGTTTTTGCAAGGGTTTCGACTCTGCGGAGTCGACTGGGCTTTCTGGTCGCCCTGGACCTTCGGTAAAACATCTTTTCTTTGTACATTTGGCTTAATAATAACAAAAAATCACTCATCTTTAAACGAGTGATTTTTTATTTAATAATTAAAATTTAATATCCTAAAACTTCTCCTACTACTATAACCTTTATTCTATTTTTTATTTTTTGATGAGCTGAAACCAAGTAATTACAGCAAATTCTTGAATCTGAACTGCATCCATCTGTCATAGCCGAATTTTCCTTTAGACATGATAAACATTCACCTTTTTCATAACAGTATGTTGCATATGTCAGCCTTTGAGTATTTGCAGGAGCCGAAATTCTCTTTACTCTATTTATTGCTTCATCTAAATCTTTTACAATTTTATTATATCCCGCAACCACAATTACTGACTTTGGTCCATAACAAATAGCTGCAATTCTGTTGCTCATTCCATCTACATTATATAACTCACCTTTTTCGGTAATTGCATTTGCACTACATATATAAGCGTCAGCAGAAAACGATGCTCTATAAATTTGTTCTATTTTATCATCATCAACAGAACTTCTATCTAAATACTTGTATTTTTCTGATTTTAACAAATCCATAACTCCACATTGTTTTAAGGTAACAGAACCACCTGTAGAAACAACATCACCAACTTTAAGCAAATTTCCTATTATAGTTAAAACTTCTTCTTTTGATTCTGCATAATGAAATTCCATGTTGTTATTTTTAATTGCTGCTGCAACTCTATTAATTCTGTTTAATACAACGCTTTTCATATTTTCATCCATTACAATTCCCTCCAAATTTTTATTTAATTTTCATATAGCATATTTAAACATTAAGATATTAAATCCTGCTATTAATAATAAAATTATAGTAAATTTATCTACTCTTATTATACAAAATAAATAAAAATTTGTCGATACATTTTTAAAAAAAGATTTACAAAACCTTTATTTTTGCCTATATTTACAAAGAAATAAGAAATTTGTTGTTAATAATAAACAAATCTACAAACTATGTTTTTATCATTTAATTAAAATTTATTCATATTTTTTCTTTTATTGTTTATTAATAGAGAAATGGAAATAAATAAAATTCCAAAACTAATTTGAATAAAAATATTTAAAACATATGTTTTAATATTTTCACCATCAAATTGACCTATTTCGGAAATAAAATTATTGTTTTTGATATACCAAAATGTAGGATTAAATAATGAAATCTTTTTAACAAATTCACTTAAAAATTCCTGAGGTATGAAAGCACCACCTAAAAACGTACTTCCTAAAGCAATGGAATTTGAAATT
This sequence comes from Bacillota bacterium, assembly GCA_023439605.1. Classification (GTDB taxonomy): domain Bacteria; phylum Bacillota; class Clostridia; order Oscillospirales; family Ruminococcaceae; genus JAEXNS01. The sequence continues at coordinate 9,535 of JAEXNS010000260.1, forward strand.
GCAGAAATTGTGCTTTTTTTAGCAACTAAACCTATTAGAAACGATAAACATAAAACCATTAAGGTAAATATAAATGTATTTAAGTATAATAAAATTGATTTTAAATTTATTGGATTTTCAAAATACATCAAAAATGGTACTGCCATAAGCACAATATAAACTATAATTGTTATAACCAAATTACCTAATAGCAATTGAATACTAAATTTATTTGATTTTATTGGTGCAGCGTTGTTTCTTTTTATTATTTCATTGTCATTGAAAGCTATCATTATTGTGCTTATAGCAAAAGTAAGTATAGCAAGTATAGGATAAGATGAAAAGTTCATTACACCAACCAAGCTCATTCCATCACTGTTTTCAGATTTATCATTTGTATTTTTTTCATCTAAAAAATCAACTTTTGCCTCAGAATTTAGGTCTTTTTTTATTACACTATAGTCTATTTCTAAACCACTTTTTTTATAAATACTTACTGTATCCATATATCCTTTTATTATTTCGTCCATTAAAAAGGTATTTGTTGCTGTAGGTTTTTTTATAATTTGTAAATTATTTTTTTCTAAATCAATAAAATCTTTTTCATATCCCTCTGGAACAATCAATACATATGAAACTTCATTGAAAAAAAGAGCATCTTTTATAACCTTTTCATCGTCTTTTAACTCAATATAATTGCATTTTTCTTCTATATATTCCGATAAATTAATGCTTAAATCAGATTTATCTCTATCAATAATGGCTATTTTTACTTTTTCAACCTCAAAAACATTTTCACTAGATTCATTATTAGAACCAAATACAGACAGAATAACTGTAAAAATAACAAGAAAGATAATTGTCATAAGTAAGGCTCTTTTTTTAAATATCTTAAAATAAATTTTAAACACTTCCATATTTTTGCCTCCTTATAATCACAAATGTACCAATAGTACATAATACTCCAATTGCCAATAGAATAAATAAATTTCTAAAATATAAATCATGATTTTCATAATAATAAAGCGAATAAAGTGAATCAGTAGTTAGTGCAACAGGATTTAACTTATTTATGATGGGCATGTTTTTGTCAACAGCATATTTTATGCTTGCATTGTTTAATCCCGCAAAGAAACTGCATATCAAAGTAAACGCAATAAGTATGGCTACTTTTAAACCTTCTTTTGATTTCATGATGGTACAAACAAAAGCCCCTATCATAGTTCCACAAAAAATTGAGACAAAACAAATTAAAAATATATAAATATTTTCTTCTCCAAATTCAACTTTTAAAATATATCTCATAAACAAAAAAGAAAGCATAGTAAAAAAATAGTGAAATAAAATAGTTGCCAGTGTAGAAGCTAAAAACATTTTTATTTTATTTATTGGTGAAACACCGTTTCTTATAGCTATATTTGATTGATTTGCTTGAATTTTTTCAATATCTGTAACGGATAAAGTAGCACCAAAAATACAAGTCATGGATATAAGTGCATAAAAATATATTACAAATTCGTTGCCTTTATTCCCTAATTTTATCTCATCAATATATTCGTTTTTGGAAATATCATTTAATAATTCTTCTACATTTACGTTTATATTTTTACTAAATACATTTGTAATGCTGCTAGAAAGTTGTAAATATTTATCTACAAAATACTTAACTGTACTTTGTTCTATTCCTGAATTTAAAACCTGTATTTCTATACTATTTTCTAAATCAATAATTGCTTTTATATCTTTTTCCGAAAGTTTTTCTTCTGCTTTTTTTCTGTCTAATTTTTCAATTATAAATAACTCCGAACTTTCCGCTGCTTCTACAAAGTCTTTATTTTTTTCATAATTTATTATCGCTATATTTATTTTTTCAAATTTAAATTCCTTTGCGTTCATAACTTCACCAAACGATAAGTAAAAAAACATCGCTAAAAGAAACGGAAAAACTATCATCCAAAATACACCTTGCTTATCTCTAAGCATATACTTTACCTTGTATTTAAAAATATGAGAAAACATCTCAATCACTCCTTAATCGTTAATATTCAGTCATATGTATGTTTTACCGAAGCTCTATGGCGACCGGAAAGCCCAGTCGACTCCGCAGAGTCGAAACTCCTATAAAATCGCAGACTTTACTTTTAGAGACTAAATAGTAACCCTTAATCCCTTAATTCTGTTCCTGTAATTTCTAAAAACACATCATTTAAAGTTGGTAATTCAGAGTATATTTTACCATAAAACAAATTATTTTTCTCAATATAATTTATTATGTCACCTATAATGCTTTTTGTTGACTTTGTTTTTACTGTGAGTTTGTTTTCATTATACTCAATATTAGTTACATTTTTTATACTTTTGATTTCATTTAGATTTTTTTCATTTAAATTAAATACTTCCACACTTATTTTTTCACCTATAGAAACCATTGATTTTAATTCTTCTTTTGTACCCAACGCAACAACTTTACCTTTATCAAGTATAGCTATTCTAGTACATATTTGCTCTATTTCCTCCATGTAATGAGAAGTATAAATTATAGTTGCCCCTTCATTATTTAGTTTTTTTATCCCATCTAGTATGTTGTTTCTACTTTGTGGATCTACAGCAACTGTTGGCTCATCCATGATTATCAATTTGGGTTTGTGTGCAATTCCACAAGCTATATTTAACCTTCTCAACAAACCTCCACTTAGTTTTTTGGGATAGTTTTTTTTATAATCTTCTAATCCTACAAAATCAATAGCATCTGAAACCATCTTCTTTCTAGTCTTTTTATCCTTTATGTATAAGCCACAAAAGTAATCAATGTTTTCATAAACATTTAATTCATCAAAAACCGCAACATTTTGCATAACTATTCCTATATCTTTCTTTATATCATATGAATTTGGTCGCATCGTTTTATCAAATATTTCTATGCTCCCTTTGTCATATTTGAGTAAAGATAAAATACAGTTGATTGCAGTTGTTTTACCTGAACCATTTGGCCCTAATAAACCAAAAATCTCACCTTCATTTATTTGTATATTTAAATGATCTAGAGCTATTAAATCACCATATCTTTTAACTAAATTTGATATTTTAACTACCATAAATAACACTCCCTTTATTTTTATTCTATTTATATTATAAATTATTTTTTATAATAATATAAGTGAAAAATGTAATAAGTTAATATGACATTTGTCACATCAAAAAAATACCACTATAATTAAATAGTGGTATTTCAAATATTTATATATTATTTTATAGTTTTTAATAAACAAAAACTCTGTTTTCTATAGGTTCAAACTGTTTTTCATCTGGTAAAAATGTTGGTTTACCAAAAGGCATTTGAGCAATCAATTTCCATTTTTCAGATATATTCCATTCACTTTTAACCTGTGCTTCTATAAGCTCGTTATAATGTTGCAACGAAGCACCTAATCCTTCTGTTTCTATTGCTGTCCAAATGATAAACTGACACATTCCGCTAGATTGTTGGGACCATACAGGAAAATTATCTTTATATAGTGCAAAATGTTCTTGCAAAGCCTCAACTATTTCCATGTTTTCGAAAAATAAAATTGTTCCATAACCATTTTTAAAGGAGTTAATTTTTTCTTCTGTCTCTGAAAAAGAAGCTTCAGGAACTATTTTCTTCAAAGAATCCTTTGTTATATCCCATAGTTTTTTATGTTCTTCTTTTAATAAAATCACAACTCTTGCTGTTTGGGAATTAAATGCACTTGGGCAATGCTTTACTGCATGTTCAACAATTTGTTTAATTTTCTCGTCTGAAATAGTACTTTCACTTGAAATACCATAGTATGAACGTCTTTTTTCTACTGCTTCTAAAAAATCCATTTTTAACACCTCATAAAAATATTTACATCATAGTTATAGATATCATATTCCATAACATATGTAGTATGACAGAACCCCATAAGCTTTTAGATTTAATAAACACTTGCCCAAATATGTATCCTAGAACAAAAACACTCAAGCTTAACAAAAGAATGTTTGAAAAAGGATATTTTGAAATAATCCATAATGGATAATGTATAAATACAAACATTGCAGATGCAATCATATTTGCTTTTTTAAAATTCATAGAGGACATTAAGGCATTTAAAAACCATCCTCTAAAAACATATTCCTCAAAAATAGCTGCAACTATGACTTTGTTTATAATTTCACTCGGTTCAAAATCAGGGTTTAAATAATACCCCTTGTGAAGTATTAACATTCTTAAAAAACCATAAAAAACAAAAATTATGGCTATAGGATATGCATTTTCTATTTTTATTGGATTAGTTAAAATTTGATTGTTTTTTATAGGTAATTTTTTATCGAATTTATTTATGTAAAAAAATCCAAATATACCCCATATTAATA
>JAEXNS010000271.1 GCA_023439605.1 Bacillota bacterium
ATATAACCCTCTATTTCCTCTAAAAAAAACTGTTCTTCTTTTTTAAAAATTTCTATTATAACCAAAGCATTTATCTGAAGAATATATCCATAAATTTCTTCTTCATTTGATATTTCAAAAAAAGCACAAAAATCATAATCTAAACCATATGCGTTATAATATGAAATTATTCTTCTAGCATAATAATTATCTAACTTTAAATTTAATTTATCATCACCAGTTAACTTTCTAATCATATATTTGCTATCCTTAAAAACAACATTTTAGCAAGATTTTCACAAGCAATAAGATCACTCTTTTTTACAACACTTGCTGGTGAATGCAAATATCTAGATGGGGCTGATATAGCTATTGTCCTAACACCTTTGCGTGAAATATGAATTGCACCACTATCATTTCCACCAACTACTGCTGTTTTAGTCTGACATAAAATATTATTTGATCTTGATATTTCAAACGCCAAACTATAAAGTTCCTTATCATAAATAGTGCTTCTGTCCATATATGAAACAACTGCACCTTTTCCAAGTTTACAAACCACTTTTTCTTCACTAACGTTTGGAATATCTGATGCTGTTGTTGTTTCTAAAACTATCGCAAAATCAGGTTCTATATCATAAGTAGCCGTTCTAGCTCCTCTTAGACCTAGTTCTTCCTGCACAGTGAAAGCAAAGTATGCATCATATTCCAAGTCATCACTAATTAAATCAAGCATTATTGCACAACCGATTCTATCGTCTAAGGCCTTACTTTTTATTTTATCATCGCCAAACTCCATATAGTTTGGCATAAAAGCAACTGTATCACCTAAGTTTATATATTTTTCTGTTTCTTCTTTTGATACACTACCTATGTCAACATACAAATTATTGAATTTAGGCAAAGATTTCTTTTCTTCACTTGAAAGATTATGAACCGCCTTACTTCCAACAACACCTTTCATGTTGTTTTTAGAAATAACAACACTTCTACCTATGACAACTTCCGCATCTAATCCACCAACAGGGCTGATTTTTAAAGTACCATCATCATTTATATAATTTACAATCATCCCCACTTCATCCATATGTGCTGCAAACATGATTTTTTTTTCAATTTTATTTTTACCCTTTTTAAAGGCAATTATATTTCCTAAATTATCTATTTTATATTCGCATTTATCTTTTATTTTTTCTATAATATATTCACGAACGTTATTTTCATCACCAGAAACACCTATTAAATTAGACAAATTTTTTAAATGATTTAACAATTTTTACACCTCTTTCAAAAATTCAACCAATAATTTTGATGTATTTTCAATATCTTTAACGCTAACAATTTCTACAGGAGTGTGCATATATTTCAAAGGTATTGAACAAGTGCATGTTTTTACTCCACATTTACTAATTGAAAATTGGTCAGCATTTGTTCCAGTTAAACCATTCATCACTTCTATTTGGTAAGGTATATTTTGTTTTTTACAAATATTTATAAGTTTTTCTGAAATTTCTCTTGATAGTGAAGGAGAAACACCAATCATAGGTCCTCCATCCATGTTTCCACATTTATAAGGATCCTCATCCGCAGTTTTTGCAAAAGTAACATCAACAGCAATAGCAAAGTCCGGATCTATTTCAAAACATGCAATTTTTGCACCCCTTTCTCCTATCTCTTCTTGAGATGAAAAAAGTACAGAAAAACTGCAATCTATATTTTCTTCGCCTAGTAAACTTATCATATATAAAACCGATGCCACACTTGATCTGTTGTCTAAGGATTTACTAGCTATTCTATCATTTAAAAGTTCAACTGCATCTGAATAAAATGAAATCTTATCACCTAGCGAAACTATTTTTTCCAGTTCCTCTTTTTTATAGCCAGTATCTATATATAACTCAGATATTTCTTTAACTTCATTGCTTTTTCCAGATGATAAATGTGGCGGTACACTTGAAATAACACCATAAACATCTTCTTTTCCATGAATAATAACTTGCTGTGCCAACATAATTCTTAAATCCAATCCACCTATATTTGAAAATTTTATAAATCCATCTTCCATTATATAAGTGCATATCATACCAATTTGATCAATATGTGCATCTATTAATACATGTGGTTTATCAGATGTTCTATTTCCAAAATTAGCAATTATATTTCCGTTTTTGGTTTCAATTGAAGTTGTATAATTCCTTAAAATGTTAGTTAAATAATTATACGCACTTTCCTCACTACCTGAAACAGCATTTATAGAAAGAAGCTCCATTAAAATATTTTTCAAATTCATATTAAAGCTCCTTTACTAAATTTTTAAAATGTATACCTCTCGCTTCAAAATTTGGATACATATCAAAACTTGCACAAGCAGGTGATAAAGTGACAATGTCACCATTTGCTGAAATATCTTTAGCCTTTTTTACCGCTTCTTCAAGATTTGCAACACGATATATTTTCAATAAATTTTCATCATAATCTGCATATGATCTTACTGTATTCTCTATTTTATCAGCTGTAACTCCCAATAAAATCAGTGCCTTTGCTTTACTATTAAGTGGCTGTGCAAGTGGTTCAAATGGAATTTTCTTATCATATCCTCCAGCAATAATAATAAGCTTTTGTTCAAAAGAGTTTAATCCTGCCAAAACTCTAGTAGGACTTGTTGCAATACTATCATTGTACCATCTTACCCCTTCAACTTCCCTTATAAACTCTATTCTATGTTCTACACCGCCAAAATTTTCAGCAACATAAACTATATCTTCAACAGATACCTCTCCCCAAACAGCTGAAATTGCGGTTAAAAAATTATCCACATTATGCATACCCGGAATTTTTATTTGAGATTTATTCATAATAAATGTTTTTTCACCATAGTTATTAAAGTATATATCACCTTTTTCATCCAAAAAAGCACCGCAAATAGGAATAGAATTTAAAGAGAATTTAACTAATTTACCTCTTACCAAACATTCTAGATCATTGGTTAATTTATTATCAAGATTTAAAACAGCTTTTGAAAATGAATTTTGATGTAAAATCAGATTTTTCTTTGAATCTATATATTCATCCATAGTTCCATGAACATCCAAATGATTTGGTGCAATGTTTGTAATAACTGCAACATCTGGTGACTTTCTCATAGAGATAAGTTGAAAACTAGATAACTCAACTACTGCCACATCATCCGTATTTATATCCTCTATTATAGGTAATAAAGCCCTCCCAATATTGCCACCTTTATGAACTTTTTTCCCTGACTTAGCAAGAATTTCACTTATCAAAGTGGTAGTAGTAGTTTTTCCGTCAGAACCTGTAACAGCATACATTTTACAAGGACATAAGTCAAAAAATACTTCCATTTCAGAAGTAACTACTATTCCTTTTTCCCTAGCCTTTTGTAAAATATCCATGTTATAGTACATACCAGGAGTTCTAAATATAACATCTACTTTTAAAATATCATCTATATAGTTATCACCCAACGAAAACTCTGCACCCATTTCCAATAGTACATTATACACTTCACCAAGTTCTTCTTTTGTTTTTTTATCAAACACAAAAACTTTTAATCCTTTATTTAAAAACATTTTTATTAATTCAAAATGGCTTACTCCTGTACCTACAAAAGCTATTTTTAAATCTTTAATATTTTCAAAAAATCTTTCAACTAAAAAATTCATTATTTAACTCCTCGTATACTATGTATTTTTGTTACTATTCAGCCAAGACATTTTACCGAAGGTCTAGTGGGCGACTGGACAATGTCATCAACTTAGTAAAAAAGTTAAAGTTTTACTCGATTTTTTTCAAAAAATCGTAGGTTTCCAAAGGGCAACGCCCTTGGTCGCTTTCCTTATAAATCGAAATCCTTATACTTCAAGAGCTTTTTTGCTTCTTTTTGTGATAGAAAAAGAAGCAGAGTTTGAGGCAGAGCCTCATAAATTGCCTCAGCAATTTTCTTAAGTTGACGACATTGGACGATAGGAAGCCCGAAAAACTTACAAACCATAAATTTTACCTTTAAAAGCTAAATAGTAACTTATTTTTGATTATTTAATTACGTAACAACATAAGTTTACACTTATAAATACCATATTATATTATATCATAATTATCATAAAAATCAACCAAAAAAATTTTTTTTATTTTTTTCAAAAAACTATTGACATACTTAATTTTATGGTGTATAATTATTCTTGTTGTTACGGAAGTAAACAACAGTAGAAATGGGAGCATAGCTCAGCTGGGAGAGCATCTGCCTTACAAGCAGAGGGTCATAGGTTCGAGCCCTATTGTTCCCATTCTAAATGGCCTGGTAGTTCAGTTGGTTAGAACGCTAGCCTGTCACGCTAGAGGTCGTGGGTTCGAGCCCCATTCAGGTCGTTTCATTGTGGATTTAGCTCATTTGGTAGAGCGCCACCTTGCCAAGGTGGAGGTAGCGAGTTCGAGCCTCGTAATCCGCTTTTAAATATGGCGCTATAGCCAAGTGGTAAGGCGTGGGTCTGCAACACCCTGATCCCCGGTTCAAATCCGGGTGGCGCCTCTTTAGATTTCCTTACCAAATCTGAAAGAACAAATTAGCTTTTTGTTTCAGAATTATGGTTCTCATAATCCTGCATCATTCTTACCTTTCATCGCCGACTAAGTGCTCTGCTTAGTTTTTAAGATAGTATCTATCGCTCATGTATTTTATAATACAGTCATGGCGTACTTCTTATGTGGCTGTCGAGATTTTATACCAACAGTAAGAATTACTTTCAGTTTTTTTATTCAATTGTCAAGTTGCCTTTTCAAGTAATGTTGCTACTACTTGAGGTTAGAAAAAAGGCAAAACCCCTCAGATGTCACATATCTGAAGGGCTTTAGAAAAAATTTATTTTAAGCATACTTCAATGAAGCACACAAAAAGGCATTCTCGCTAAGTCATCAGATGCTGTTTTCATCTGTTTGATTATAGAATATATTTGTTGTCCAGACAATTATATTCTGTGGGGATGCTTTTTTTAATTAACATTAATAATTATATCACAACTAATCCTTTTTGTCAACTTATTTCTATGGTTAATTTAAGGAATTTTTAAAAAAATTCTCAAACACTAGATATTGTTTTCAAATTATAACTGTACTCTATATATTGAATTTATAGCATGATTGAATTTATCAAAAATTTAATCATGCTTTTTTTATAATAATTTATCCAGTTCTTCTACAGCAATAATTCTTTGTTCCTGTATGAGATGTATATAAATATCATATGTTATTGAAACTCTCGAATGCCCTAAAAGTTCACTTACTAACTTTGGGTCTACTCCTTTATTAAATAACTGTGATGCAAATGTGTGTCTTAATATATGTAACCCTGAAGCAGGTAAATTGCAACGCTTTAAAATTCTTTTAAGATTTTTATAAATCATTTGTGATGAGCAAGGATGACCATTTTCACGACACACAATATAGTCTGATTTATAAATAGAATTCTTCAGCAAATCCAAAGCCTTTATTGCTTTTTTATTTAGTGGTACTATACGTGTACTATTTTTTGTTTTACTAGAATCTTGCTCAAACGAAATATATCTAGTTGAATTTTCTTCTTCAGCTTCCCTATTTTTAACAGAAACAATGTTTTTTCTTATTTTTACATATGATTTTTCATAATTTATATCACTCCAACATAATGCCAGAGCTTCACTTATTCTTAATCCTGTATTGAGTAAAAAAACAATCAAAGCACCATAGGTATATCTCGGTCGATTATGTTCATCAAGTTCCACTGCCTCTTTTTCAATTGTCTTAACTTCTTCTTCGTTAAAATATTTAATATTACATCTTAATTTTTCGAATTTTTTTGGCAAGCATACCGCCTTCATAAAGTTTATATCTATGTCATTTCTATTAAAAGCAAATTCTAAACACTGATTGACAACCTCATAGGATTTTTTTATACTTGAATAGGAATATCCATTTTCAAGTTGTTTTTTAATCATTTCTTGAATATTATCTGCATTTAATTCGTGTAAATAATACTCGCCTATATAAGGTAAAATTTGATTTTTTACTGTTCCCTCTTTCCTATCAAAACTACTGGGTTTAATGGTATTTTGATTAAAATTATATAACCAATTTTTCATATATTCATCAAATTTTATTTTTTTGTTATTTGAAGTTTTTTTATCTTCATCATCATAGTATTCAACGGTTAAAATAATATTTGTATCTATTTTACGTTTATTATCTATTGTTTCATCTGAATTAATAGTACCTTTTTTTATTGTCATAGATTTTATTTTGTCATCACTAAATAATGATTCTAAAATATTCAAATTCCATCCCCCTACTTTACAATTATACTGTTATAAATATAGATTTTAATATATTAATATTTAAATGTCAACAATTTTTATAAATTTATTTTATCATATATAAAGAAATAATATAAGTGCAAATTTTTTTCTATAAAATTTGATACAATGCATATCGATAAGAATACGAAACATAAAAAGACTCCAGCTAAGAATAAGGGGCAGGGACTGAAATAAAGAATTATGAGGACTTTGAAATTTACATTTTCAAAGTCCTCTTTGCACAAGTTGTCATACTGCGAGCATTTTATATATTTTCACTTTTTTGAATAATCCTTTTTACTTCGGGTGAATTTGATGCAAGAAGTTTTAACGACATGCAGATCAAGGCTAAACCTATACCAGAGTTTGCTTCATCTTCACCAATGATTCCATGTGCAATAAGATTTCTTAAATTTGCTCCAGTATTTTCATTTAATAATCCTCTAAAGCTAAAAAGAATATCTTCATTAAAACATTCATTTAATTTTGGAAGCTCAAAAACAGAAGATAAAACCTTGTCTTTTGATGTTCCGTTACTCTCCAAAGTAACAACAATATCCCCACTAAGTTCAGCAATGAACCTAAAGTAATTTTCAATTTGAGGACATAGTAAATGGAGTGATGAGTAGATGTCACCACTTAAACCAAGGTACAGTCCTTTTCTCCATATCTGTATTCTATCTTCAGAAATCATTTTATTCTTGTTAAAAATAAAATCCAAATCAGTTTCAGCAAAACTGTAGTTACTCTTGATATAATCAAGAGCGAACTTTAATAAAGTGCCTCCTACAATTTTGTTCTCGTATGTTGCTTCTAAATACATGTACTGCCAGAATACTTCCATTTCTTTTTCTGGGTTATTGATATCTAAAGGAGCTAATTGAAAAACAGTTTGTCCTTTAGAATTCATAACAGCTCTTGTACATAGGCTAGTAATAGGTGAGTTATATATCCCATCAATCATTTTTTTTCTAATATCTGATATGATATTAAATTTTGTTATCTCTGAAAGCAATACTATAGCCTCATGAAATGAGAGACCATTAAACGATTCTTGTATTGAATTGTAAATCTTAGAAACATCGACCTGTTTCGAAATTGTATGCAAATTTTTCGTCTTTTTCTCTTGAACATAAATCAACTTACAGTGAACTTCATTAGCTAAATTCGGATATCCATTTTTTCTGTATATGTGCATAGCATTTTTAAGATGTTTTTCACATATAAATACGTCACGATTATCGTTTGGTTTTTCAAATAGTTCTACTAGAAGATCGGCATATGATACCATACATTTCTTTGCATCTTCATTTTTATTCATCTTATTCAATAATTTAGATTTAGTAGTATGTGCTTCTTCAATCAAATCGATTCTATTTGCTATCAAATCTCTATCTGTAGTTTGAGCAGTAATAAATTTTTCAATAATGGAAAGACAAATCTTCTTTTTTTCATCATCACAATACTTATTATCTATCAGAATTGCAATTGATTCAATTGTAAAGAATGACGGATCTTTTCCATCTACTAATTTCATTTTTCCAAAAAGACTACCCAAACTATTATCAATACATTTATCATAACCTACTTTTTTCGCAAAATATAATGAATTCTTAATTGCATCAATACAGTACCCCCACTGAATACAATCAAACCCTTCTTTGAATGCTTTTAGATAATATTCAGCTGCTTTTTTTGCATATTCATAATCCTTCATAGTCAGCCACATAAATGCGTAGGTTTTAGCAGCTAAAGCCATTGGAACTTTATCAAAATCTATCGTAGCTAATAATGTAATGTCATTTTCCGAGAAACATGAACTTGAAAATTCTTTTTCTTCAGTCTTACATACAGTCTCCGAAAAAATTTCTGGCAAATCATGTTTCGTGTGAATATTATACAGCAAGCAATAAACTTTTTGCTGATTTGAAGGTAAATCCTCGTATAGTGGATGTAAAGTGATAATAAATCTATAATCCTCTTTATACTGCTCGTTTAAATAATCATATAACTCCTTGTATTCCTCGTTAGGCACATTAATTCAACCTTTCAAACTTTGTACATATTTAATGACCATATACTACAAACGTCTATTTATTTTTATATGTATGCAACAGTTGATTCAATTGGTTTTCTAATGCTGTGGTTTGCAGAGGTCAGCACCATCCACAGCATATCCAATATCCATAAGCATAATAATTTCTTCATTCCCATGAATATCAAGCTCTTTAGCTAGTACATCAGGATCAAAATAGTTTATCCAACAGCTGTCAACTTCTGCATTTTCGGTGGCAAGAAACATGTGTGTAGCAACTATTGTTGCATCCTCCATACCCGAATTTTTCTTTTCACCTGGATATGTGGAAACATTATTCTTGTCATAAGCAAAAACTAAAACAACAGGTGCATTTTATCTGCAAGGTGTTACTTTGTCAATCTTTGCAAGAATAGCATTAGATTTAACAACATAGATGTGCTGTTCCTGTAATTTTTTTGCCGTAGGTTCTAAACGACCTGCTTCAAGAATTTCATTGATTTTGCCGCATTCTACATCACGGTCACTGAAATTTTGATACATAATCGTATGTTATGACTGTATTTTTAGTGTTTCAAAATTTCACCCGATGGGGGATAAATATTTCAGTCATTAATCGTATTGAATCTACCTAAACTCAATACTTTTAGATAAAAGACTGCTTGAGTTTCACGATTCAGATTATAATCAATCCTTCAATTAATTACAAACAATCTCTATCGTATAAATCTTCCAATAAGCGTGTTAGGTACTGAAGTCTATCCATATTTTTATAAATAAGAATATTTGTAAAGTAAAAAACTTGTTTAAATATAAACCCAAAAATAAAAATACAACCAAATACAATAACTATACTATATAGAACTTCATCAATTGAAAAATCAAAACCCCATTCTTTACCTGCAAAATAAGCAAGGACAGGAAGTATATAAGTATTTATTATTTTATCACCACCCTGCTTTTTTTCATCAATACTCATTTTCAATTTATCTATTTCATTTTGACATTTTTCTATTAATCTTTGTATTTTTAATTTATTGTTAATTTTAAATTCTTGTGATTTTAGGAGATTACTTAGATTATCTAATTTTTCATTGTATACTTTAGATGTCTCTTCCCATGTTTTTACTTTTGTTTTTTCATCTATTATAGGCAACATGTACACTAACAAACAGCAAATAGTCGATAAAATCAATATTGACTTATTCCCCCTAAAGAAAAAAGAGAATATACTAAATCCTATAATTGAAATTATTAAAACAATAAGTATAATAAATAGAACTTTTTTTCTTTTAAATAATTTCCAAACAGCATCTTTTTTTGTTTCATCTTCAAAAGCATCTAATAAAATATATATATCATTCTATATTCCCCTTATTATTAAAATAGTTTCCATCTTAATTATATATAAAATTAAAAATCATATCTGACAGCCATTTTTTAAATGAAGGATTATCGTTGTATTGCTTAAACAATTCCATATTATCATGCATCAATATTTACATCACTATCCGCCCATAGCTCACATTGAGTCATAACAATTTGAACTGCATCATCCATTCCATCTGGTGGATATTTGTGTTTTTTCAAAAGCTTTTTAATCATCATACGCATTTTGGCTCTTGCCGATTCTTTCTTCTGCCAATCAATAGAACGATTTTTTCTAAGAGCATCAGCAAGTTCTTTTGTAATAGCAATCAGTTCTTTATTTTCATAAAAATCTTTAATAGCTTGTGGCTTTGTAATTGCATCATAAAATGCAAGTTCGTCTGGTGTCAATCCAAGTTGCTCACCATCTTTTTGTGCTTCTGCAATATTTTTTGCTATATTTAAAAGTTCTTCAATAACCTCTTCGTTTGTGAGCATTCCGTTTAAATATTTATTCATTGCACTTTGAATAATATTACTGAATTTTTCTGATTTAACTACATTGGTACGTCTATAAACAGATACCTGTTCAGCAATTAATTTTTTAAGCAGTTCAACAGCTAAGTTCTTTTCTTTCATTTTAGAAACTTCATCTAAAAACTTAGGGTCGAATAATGAAAATTCATGGCCTATATCTGAAAATAAGTTTATAACACCTTCACTTTTTATTGACTGTTTTAAAAGTTCATTTATTCTTGCATTCATTTCTGGCAAGGATATTTTTTTGCCCTGCCCTTGATTCATTAGTCTGTTAATAAGCACTCTTACAGCTTCAAAAAAAGCAGCTTCAAATCTCATTTCTTCTTCAACTAAAGATGAACATAATGAAAGTGCCTGATGTAAAAGCAGTGATTCTTTTATAAAATTATTTCTATCAATTTCTTTGCTTCTATCCATTATAAAATTAACTGCACCACTGATAGTCTTCGCTCTTTCCAATTCAGAACCAGTCATAAATTCAGAATAATCAAAACCATAAAATAAATCACGACAAACAGATAATTTTTCTACAAATTTTGGATATGCAACTTTTGATACATCTGTATCGCCATAATTCTTTCTATCTCGTGTTGTATAGTCATTCATAGCTTTTTTTAGTGCTGCTGCAATTCCAACATAATCAACTACCAAGCCACCCTCTTTATCACCAAAAACACGGTTTACCCTTGCAATAGCCTGCATTAAATTATGCCCTTGCATAGGTTTATAAACGTACATTGTAGCAAGTGAGGGAACGTCAAAACCAGTAAGCCACATATCAACAACAATTGCAATTTTCATTTCGCTATTATTATCTTTAAACTTTTTAGCCAGGTTCTCACGATTGCTTTTGTTGCCTATAATCTTACGCCATTCTTCAGGATCTTTATTTGTATCAGTCATAACCACAGCGACTTTTTCATTCCAATCAGGTCGCATATCAAGAATACATTTATAAATTTTCATGGCAATAGGGCGAGAATATGCAACTATCATTGCCTTACCAGTTAATAAATTTTGTCTGTTATTTTCATAATGGTCTATAATATCTATTACAAGAGAATTTATAGTTTGTTCATTGCCTAAAATAGCTTCCATTTGTCCTAGTTCACGTTTGCTTTGCTCAATAACTTGTTCATCTGCATTATAAGACATTATATCATATTCAGTATCAATTAATCGCAATGTTGCTTCATCAAGTTTAAGTTTTATAACACGGCTTTCATAATAAACAGGTCGTGTTGCCCCATCTTCAACAGCTTGTGTCATATCGTAAATATCAATATAATCACCAAAGACTTCACGAGTGCTTCTGTCTTTTGATGAAATCGGAGTACCTGTAAATCCAATATATGTAGCATTAGGCAAGCTATTTCTAATAACTCTAGCTGTGCCTATAACACTTTTGGCTATTTTTTCTCCGTCCTCATTGACTGTTATTTTTATTTTTTCAGATAAACCATACTGCCCTCTGTGAGCTTCATCTGCCATAACAATAATATTTCTACGGTCTGATAAAGCATCTTCTGATTCCTCAAACTTTTGCATAGTGGTAAAAATAATACCATTTGCTTTTCGTCCTGCAAGTAATTCTTTCAAATTTTCACGACTTGATGCTTGAATAGGGTCCTGTCTTAAAAAATTCTTACATCTTGCAAACTGTCCAAATAGTTGGTCATCAAGGTCGTTTCTATCTGTTAGTACAACTATTGTTGGGGAATCAAGTGCTTCTTGCAGTAAATGAGCATAGAAAACCATAGAAAGCGACTTGCCACTTCCTTGAGTATGCCAAAAAACACCGCCCTTACCATCGGTAACAGTAGCATTTTTAGTGGATTCAACAGCCTTTTTAACAGCAAAATATTGATGATAACCTGCAAGAATTTTATTTAAAGTTATTCCCTCATTTGAAAAGCAGATAAAATTTTTGAGTATATCAAGCAGTCTTTCCTTTTGAAATAATCCCTCAAAAAACGTGTCAAACTGTGCAAATTCAGTATTTTCATAACTACCATCTTTAGTTTTCCATTCCATAAAACGGTCTTCACCTGAAGTTATTGTGCCAGCCTTTGATGTGAGCTGGTCGCTAAGAACAGAAACTGCATTATAGATAAACATAGAGGGGATTTCCTGCATATAATTTCTTAATTGCAAATATGCTTCCGAAGCATCAGTTTCTGAGCGTGACGGTGATTTAAGTTCAATGATAACTAATGGCAAACCATTTATAAATAAGATAACATCAGGGCGTTTATTGCTATTTTCAATAAAAGTCCATTGATTAGCAACAATAAAGGAGTTGTTATCAGCCTTTTTATAGTCCATAAGATACACTATAGCTGAACGCTCCTCGCCATTTTCAAAATAGCGAACAGTTACACCGTTTTGGAGATAGTCCATAAATACAGCGTTTTTCTGCACAAGTTCACCATTTTCAAAGTTTTTAATTTTTTGGGTTGCTTCTTTTATTGCATCATCAGGCAAGCCTTTATTTAAATTATAAAGAGAATCTAAAAGAATTTCATCATAAACTGGACTTTTAAAATTTCTATCCCCTATAGCAGGTCCGTAAATATGTTTATAGCCCATATTTCCAAACAGTTCTATTACCGAATTTTCATAATCGGCTTCGGTGTATGGCATTTTATCAACTCCTTTTGTTGTAAGTTAAACAAGAATTTATCTGCTTAAATATCTATTTCTGATACATCAAGTTCACCTGACATTAATTTTGGGAGTAGGGTGTCACGGAGGGTGGAGAGGGCTTGGGTTTCTTCTCTTTTAATTCTAATCATATTGAACATTGGCTCAATCATTATGTTAAATTTGTGCATTATTTCTGTGGTTGGAATTATTATATTAATTGAACGAAGATTTGCTTGATTAATTTTAGCTTGAACAGCTCCAGTTACTATTGATGTAACGTTTGTTTGTTTAAATAATAGATATAAACTTTCCACAGTATATCCGTTTTTGCCTGTCATAATATGAGCGTGATTATTAACCCAAAACTTCCCCCATACATATTGCAATATCGGATAACCATTTTTATCAATAACTGTTCCATCTTCACCAAGCAGTAAGTATTTCCCGTCAAATAAATAATCATCAACATAATCCATACAGGATGTAGCCCCGTAATAAGGATAGACTTTATTCATTTTATCTCTTTCAGTAGCTGAAAGGGGTATTCG
>JAEXNS010000289.1 GCA_023439605.1 Bacillota bacterium
TCATTGCCCAATCAAATCTTACTAGTTTTTTTATCCCCATTTTGCTCGCCTCCTATGTTATATAAATATATTTTAATCTCTATTATATTATAACCTTTTATCTTATTTTTGTAAATATATTAAAATAGAAATGTCCTTATAAAGTTTTTGTTGGAGTTTCAAACAAAAGGAATATTCAACAAAAATACACATTATATTCACTGGATAATTCTTTTTATTTGCCTTTTTTATTAATTTTTGTATTTTTTATTTGTTAATCTATTAACCCAACAAAAATTTTATTCGGTCTTGCACATTAGTATAAGGCGTTTCAATCTGCGAATTTGATTAAGCTTTCTGAACATCATAAGGCCGAGATGTTTTCCGAATGTCCAAGGCGACTAGAAAGCCAAGTCGACTCCGCAGAGTCGAAACTCTTGCAAAACCATAAACTTTAACTTTAATTAATGGCTGAATAGTAACAAAATCGTAAAAAATTCTTACTTTTTTTTATTTTATATTGACATCATTAAATATTATATGTACAATTATATTATATTACCGTTAATCATGTGATTTTTTTTGTTTAATTTGTCAAATATCTAAAATTAGAAAGGACTTGATTTGAAATGCAAACATCACTTAATAGAACTCATATACGTAAAGCTTTAAGTTTAGTAGCCTGTTTTTCAATCGCTGTATCCACTGCTTCTTATGGGGGATTGTTCGTAAAAAATAAAGTATCAACAGTAGCAGCTGAAGCTGTCACTATTATTGGAGATGCAAATTTAGATGGGAAATTCAGCATAATTGATTTGCTATTTCTAAAAAGATATATGCTAAATCTTCAAACCATAACTCCTGATGGGGTTCTAAATTGTGATGTAAACCAGGACAAAATTATCGATTTAACAGATACTGTAGCATTGATGAACCAATATTTAAATAAACCTTCTGCAATTGTAAGCGAAGTTAGTAATATAACTTTAAAAGAGAGCACTGTTACTACTGACAGCAAAACTGCTGTCATAAATGGGCCCAAAATTACTATTGTTAATTCTGGAGAATACACTATTAATGGAAACTCTCAAGATGTTCAAATTATCATTAACACCCCTGTAACTGACACTGGTTCTGTTGATTTGATATTTAAAGACACTATTATGAATGGAAGTACAGGAGAACCTCTTGTTTTAGTTGAAAATGCAGACAAAACAAAAATTCAGTTTGAAGGTGCAAATACATTTAATTCTACATATGACACAGCAATTTCTGATTTTGCTGTTATTCACGCAAAAGACGATTTGACAATAAAAGAGTCTAGTGATTTAAATGCAACTGTAAACATTTCTTCAAAAGCAAATATGGGGATTTATTGCAATAACGATCTAAAACTAAATGGTGGAAACATAAGTATAACCACTAATTCAGATATTAACGATTCTGATGCAATAAAAGCAAAAGGTGATATTTCTGCTAATACAAATATAACCATAGATGCTAGTGGTGACGGAATTAAATCCACTAAAAGTCTACTTGAAATAAACGGTGGAAATTTAAACATTAAATCCGGTAAAGATGCTTTGCAAGCGGAAACTGAACTAAATATAAATGCTGGAAATATTGTAGCATGTGGCGATAGAGGATTAACTGGAGTTTTAGCAGTAAATATAACAGGTGGCGAGGTTTTAGCAACCGCTACTGATTATCAATGTGAAAATGTCTCAGCTACACAAACAACTCTTGTTCTTGACTATTGGTATGAATGGGCAAAATCAACTGAAATATCATTAAAGCAAGATGATATAGTTAAGTTTTCACAAGTATCAAACAAAAAATTCACATATGCTATAGTTTCTGGTAGTCAGCTAACAACAAATTCTTCATACCAATTATTCACTGGCAGATTTCAAGTAATACCAGAAACTTCCTCTAGCTTTGATTTTACTACAGCTTCCTCTGTAAATAGATTTTCTAATCTATTAGCTACTGAATAGTAACTAAATTATCTAAAAACTCCAATCAAAAATTTGATTGGAGTTTTCTATACATTTTTTAACTATATTAAACTTTTTTGAATTATAGTTTAAAAACCATTTTGTTACTATTCAGCCATATGTATAAGGCAGAGATGGTTTACCGAAGGTCCAGGGCGACCCGACAATGTCGTCAACTTAGTGAAAAAATTAAAGTTTTACTCGATTTTTTTCAAAAAATCGTAGGTTTCCAAAGGGAAACGCCCTTGGTCGCTTTCCGCAGAAAGCGAAATCCTTATGCTTTAAGAGCTTTTTTGCTTCTTTTTGCGATAGAAAAAGAAGCGGAGTTTGAGGCTGTGCCTCATAAATTGCCTCAGCAATTTGCTAAAGTTGACGACATTGACTGTTCAGCTACAAAATCATAGATTAAACAATTTTTCTTTATTTCACAAAAAATACTTGAAAATTTTATAACAAAAATGTTATAATAAACTCTATAAGCTAATTCTTTAATTTGTTTTTTGATAGGGAGCGTATTATGTCTAATAAAAAATTCATACCTGCAGGTAACGAAAAACTTATTTATAGCGGACGTATAGATTTTGAAAATAAAAATTCACCAAAAATATTTTTCCCTAGCTCCTTAATAAAATTTAATTTTACAGGAAAGTATCTATGCATAAATATAAAAAATCATTGTTTTACTGATCATAAAAACATAATTGGATATTTCATAGATAAAAAAGAAGGATTTTTCGAAGTAGAAATTAATAATGAAAATATAAATGTCGAAATTCCAATTGAAAATAATAAATTTGAACATGAATTCATATTATTCAAAAGACAGGATGGTTCGCATTTTTTTGAATTTAATGGATTTTATATAGATGAAAAAGAAAATATTTTAACTGCTTCCCCATTGCCAAATCGTAAAATAGAATGTTATGGTGATAGCGTATGTGTAGGATACGTAAATGAAATTATCGAAAATGTAGGCAAAGTAGATCCAGAAATCTATGACGGAAAATCGGATAATAGTTGGTTCTCATTTCCCACTATAACATCACGTCTCCTAAATACACAACTACACAATATCTCTCAAGGCGGTATGGCTTTATTGAACGGAACAGGATATTGCTTTTCTCCTTTTTTTAGTGGTTTAGAAACAATATATGACAAGCTTTGCTTTATTCCTAATTATCATCTTGATAAACCACTGAGTTCATTGACAAACTGGGACTTTAATAATTATATTCCTAATTTAGTCTTGATAGCAATAGGTCAAAACGATACGCATCTTGATAACTCTCCTGATAATGATATCAGAGATTTCAACTATAGAAACAAATGGAAATCTAAATACAAAGAAATTATATCTGTTTTATCTGGAAAATATCCAAAAACTAACTTTATTTTAATGACTACTATACTAATGCACGACAAAGAGTGGGATAATGCAATTGATGAAATTAAGTTTGAATTAAAGAATGAAAAAATTCATAGATTTTATTTTAGAAGGAATGGTCAAGCTACTCCAGGACATCCTCGAATACCTGAGCAGGAAGAAATGGCCGTTGAGTTAACCGAGTATATCATATCCTTAGGCGATGATATATGGATTAACTAAAGGTTACTATTCAGCCATAAAGGTAAAGTTTACGATTTTGTAGGGGTTTCGACTCTGCGGAGTCAACCGGGGCTTTCCGGTCGCCCTGGACCTTCGGTAAAATATTTCTGTCTTATACATATGCCTTAATAGTAACAACTAAAGTTTTATAACAAACTTATATTTTCCATAAAGTATTAAGTATTTGTTCTTAAAAACGAAATATATATTAATAGATAATTGTAAAGAAAGAACAGGTGATTTCATGAGAAAAAGTGGTATTTTAATGCACATATCCAGTCTTCCTTCCCCTTTTGGTATCGGAACATTGGGACAAAATGCATATGATTTTGTTGATTTTCTAGCTAAAACCAATACTCGTTTTTGGCAAATCCTCCCTATAAACCCAACTGGATATGGTGATTCACCATATCAATCTTTTTCTGTTTTTGCAGGCAATCCATACTTTATTGATTTTAACCTTCTTCACCAAAAAGGATTGTTAAAAAAGACCGATTATGAAACTATTCCTTGGATAGCCAACCAAAGACATATAGATTATACTTTTTTATTTGATCATGTATATAAGGTATTAAGAAAAGCATACTGTAACTTTTTCAAAGATTCTAAGTATGATTCTTTTGAACAGTTAAATAATTTTTGGCTAGACGATTATGCCCTTTTTATGGCTTTAAAATTCAAAAACAACCATACTTCTTGGTTTAATTGGGATGAAAAAATAAGTCTTAGAGACAAAGATACAATTAAAAGATTAAAAAAATCCTTAGCAGATGAAATTGATTTTTATAAATTTATTCAGTTTACATTTTATGAACAATGGACAAATTTAAAACAATATGCAAACAAAAACAACGTCGAAATAATAGGTGATTTACCTATATACGTTGCTTATGATAGTGTTGACGTTTGGGCAAATCCCGAATTATTTTTACTAGATGAAGATAAAAAGCCTATAGAAGTAGCCGGCTGTCCTCCTGACTTTTTTTCAACTACTGGCCAACTTTGGGGAAATCCCCTTTATAATTGGGCTTATCATAAATCTGCAAAATACTCTTGGTGGATTAAGCGTTTAAAACACGCTTCTGAAAACTTTAACGTAACTAGAATTGATCATTTTAGAGGTTTTGAAAGTTTTTATGCTATTCCATATGGTAATTCAACTGCTGAAATAGGTGAATGGCGAAAAGGACCTGATATTGAGTTGTTTGTAGAAGCAAGAAAAGAAATACAAAACCTACATATAATAGCTGAAGATTTAGGTTTTTTAACTCCTGAAGTTTTAAAAATGCTAAATAAGTCAAGATATCCAGGTATGAAAGTATTACAATTTGCATTTGACAACCCTTCAAATACTTATTTACCTCATAATTATACAAAAACAAACTGTATAGTATATACAGGAACTCATGACAATGATACTCTATATGGCTGGGTTTCAAGTTTGCCTAAGAAAAATCTTTCTTTTTGTAAAAAATATTTAAATATATCTCGAAAAAAAGATATTCCTAAATCTGTTATCAAATTAGCTTGGAGTAGTGTAGCTGATACTTCAATTGCACAAATCCAAGATTTTTTAAAATTAGATTCTTCCTGCAGAATGAATACTCCTTCCACAACGACTAACAACTGGCAATTCAGAGCACTATCTAAAGACTTTACAGAAGAATTGGCAAAAGAAATATATAAACTAAATAAACTTTATAATCGAAACGGAGGACTAAAAAAATGATGTCAAATTTACTTGAAAATCTAAAATCAGAGTTATCCCTTTTATATGACAATTATGTTGAAACAAATATATCTATACAAAAAGTCCATAAGTTAATAAGTGACATTATAATGAAACACATAGAAACAAACTGGAACAAGAGTAAAAAAGCACATTTATCTGAGCGTCACGCTTGCTATTTTTCTATGGAATTTTTAATTGGTCGCTCTATTTATAATAATTTACTTAATTTAGGGATATATAAAGAAGTAGAAACTATCTTAAAAGATTTTGACATAGATATTACTGAACTTGAAGAAATAGAAGATTCAGCGCTCGGAAACGGTGGACTTGGAAGACTTGCTGCGTGTTTTTTAGAAAGTGCTGCAACTCTAGATTTACCTCTTGATGGATATGGCATAAGATATAAATATGGTTTATTTAAACAAAAAATCATTAATGGATTTCAAGTTGAAGAATCTGATAATTGGACGAAATACGGAGATCCATGGTCCAAAAG
>JAEXNS010000295.1 GCA_023439605.1 Bacillota bacterium
ATTTAATTTTCCCTCCTACTCGATTGATGTGATTTTGCCTATAGTGAAAAAATTTAATTTATTATACCGATTCCGTAAATTACGAAATCAGTAGAGGAGCTTTGCATAGACATAGATACATCTAATGTACCATTGTCAGTTTGAATATATGCTATATCTGCATCTGGGCCACCCCATGCATAGTTTCTGTTTCCGGCTATTTGCTTTGTTTTTCCGTTTACAGTAACATTTAAAACCCCAAGTGAGGAATTTTGATTTGATTTAAATAAAACAAATACACCTTTACCTGTTGTTGTAAATTTTAGTGGTTGGTTGTTGCTGTTTTTTGAAAAAGTCCAACCATTTTTATATTTGTTATGTGTGGTTCCTAAAGAAAAAGAACCATTTGAAAAGTTTTGTAATGAAGATTGTGAAACAAGTGTAGCAGTACTATATTCTGTTCCATAAACTATACTTTGAGGAATAACATAATTTGTTGACTGGTTTTCTGTTTTCATTGCTTGTCTATAAAAATAACCTATACAATCTGAAATCAATAAGCTTCCATTATCATGTGGATGATATTCGTCACTGCCATAGTCTTCCCAAGTCATTTTGCCAGTTTTAAAAGCTATAGTTAAAGCATTATCCATGCTTATAATAGGTACGTTGTAGTTTTTACCTATAGCAGCCATTTGCGTTTGTTGAGAATATCCACCTTTAGAGCGATTGATTATAATAATTACTGCAGGTTCATTTTTTTGATCTAAACATTTTTTTACAAGTGATTCAAAAGATTTCTTGTAAATTTCTTCTGGATGATCATTTACTGAAAATTCTATAAATATAATATCTGGATTTTTATTTAATATATCATCTTGAGCACGTAAGTTTCCAACTACAGAAGATGTGCCAGACATTCCAGCATTTATATAATTTACATTATTTCCAGTTCCAAATGTATCTGCAAAATACTTGTATGAACGATATGCATAGCAGGTATTTGAACCTCCGCCCTCAGTTATAGAGCCTCCTATGTAGGCTATTGTTGTTGGTTGACCATTTTGTGCTGTACTTATCTTGTTTCTCAACCTATATGTATTACCCATTTGATATAGGGAATTTTTGTAGATTTCCAATCTATCCTTATCTGCATTTTCTACATATTTATCCCATGGGTTCTCGATAACAGGTGGATTTAAAGTAGCATTAATCAAGTTTTGCCTTAGTAAGGATAGATCATAAACATTTATTAATCCATCACTGTTCATATCTGCATTCAAAGTTGCGTTATCATTTTCTGCATTTAAATAATTATTTAATAAAACAACATCATTACTATCTATTTTGTTGTTTTTATCAAGATCACCTTTTAAAGAACTAATTGAAAAACCATCAATAGAAAAATTGTCTATATAAAAATCTATAGTGTTATCTACTGTTTCAAAATAAATAACTAAATTTTTAGCATCTAAAGGAACGGTATAATTTTCATTGGATAACTCTGTCCATTTATTACCTTCTATGTTTGAAAGTGATATTTGATTATAATTTACACTTCCTAAGGAATCTGTGTATTGTAAAGTTAATTTTATATTTTGAGAGGTTGAAGTGGTGTGAAATACTTTACTCTTAATAGAATAAGTATTTCCAGATTTTAAATAACTATCTGCCGATAAACAAACACCTTGCCATGAAGAAGTACGTTCACTTACAAAAATACTACTACTTCCTTCATAAGCGTTTTGTTGTGAAATGGATATTGTAGAACCATATCTGGATTCAAAGTTATCGAAATCGTTTTCAAAACTAGAAAAATATAAACTTTCTGCATTTAGGTCATTTGAAGAAATGAACGGGCAAGAAAGTACGCATAACAAAGAAACTAATAAAAATTTATTTTTTTGTTTTTTATTGAACATAAACAAACCTCTTTTTAAAAGTGGATTTTTTAATGCGAATAACCTATGTTTTTAATTATATCAACAATTTATGTATTTGTCTATAAATTATTGTGTCTAATTTGATATATATTTGTGCTATAAAAACATAATTTGATTAAAAAATCAGCTAGATTTAGTAAAAATCTAGCTGATAAAATATTTTTGTTATTCTTTTACAGACATAATTTGTTCTAATAATAAGCTATCCTTCATTTTGTAGTTTGTTCTATCATAAAAAACATCTGTTATATCCCATAAAACGGGACATATTTCATTTGAATATGCGGCATTACAAACTGATGACAAATAAAGTCTAACCATTTCAGGAGTTTTATTTTTAGTTGCAACACCATATTCACCCATAATTACCGGTATGCCTTTATCTATAAAATTTGTTTTCATCATTTTCATATATTTATTTAATTCGGCATAATCAGCCTCAGTACCCCAAGTTGTTCTTGCTTTTGCCCAACTTGCATCCTCCTCTAATATTGCAAATGGTGAGGGTGTATAGTAGTGAATAGATACAGCACAACGTTTTTGTGGATCATTTGGCATTTTAAATAATGGGTCACAGGTGAGATCAATGCTGGTGTTATATCCTGCAATTAAAAGATGCCTTTCATTATTATTTCCGCCTGAATTTCGTACTATATTAACGAATTTTTGGTTTATTTCATTCAATAAATTAAATGATACATCTTTACCATTATTACTTCCGCTCCACATGTTCCAAAGTGATTCCCAACCACCTTCTTCATTTAGTGATTCTAACATTAAATAGTCGCTATAATTTTTGAAGTTTTCTGAAATCTGTTCCCATATGCGAGTGTACTTCTTCATACACTCCTCTTTTTCTGTGGGGAATTTTTCCCACCATCCTCCATCCCAATGTATATTTAAAATTACATATAGGCCACTTTGAATTGACCAATCAACTATTTCAGTTATTCTACTCATTAATTCAGGATTTATAGTATATGTACCGTCATCTTTCATAAGGTTTGACCATGCAACAGGAATACGTAAAACTCCAAAACCCTCACTTGAATAACCTTGAATTAGGGATTTGGTTATAACTGGGCTGCCCCAACAGGTTTCATAATCCTTAACTACCTTAGCATTTACCCAAGAACCTGTAGCTTCCATTGTATTTCCTAAATTAATACCAACACCCATTTCTTTTACAATTTGTTGTGTGGATATGTTTCTCATTGTAGATAATTTTTGTGGCAATTCTAAACGTATACCCAAAATAAAATCACGTAAAATGAGTAAATCTTGTACATTTACTACACCGTTGCTGTCTATATCAGCATTTGAAACAGCTGAATTGGACAAGGTGGTCTTATTGCATAGATATGCTTTCATTAAAATGATATCTTGTAAATTAATATTTTGGTCATCGTCTAAATCACCACTTAAATTACTAGATATCACAGCATGTGTTTTATAGTTTCCTAGATTAAATACACTAAAAAAAAATACAAAAGCTAATAATAGAGAAATAGCCTTTTTGAAATTGTAATAATGTTTTCTTTTCATAAATTTTTTCCTTTCATAATAAAATATATCTAATTAAATAAGTTTAAGTGATTTTAGTTAATTAAACTAAAAATTAAACTTAATAATTTTTGCATAAAAAATTATTATAAATATTATTTTTTTTGTAGATTTTTTTATATTTTTTTGATATAATGTTTACGTAGTATATAATTTTATATTTTATATTTTATACTCACTTGAAATGGAGTGGTTTTATGGAGATGGGAAGCATAGGCTATAATCATAGTCATGATGAGAACTATGTAAATGACAGACCTTTCGGAGCTGGAACTTGGCTTTTTTTGGCTATAAAAACAAAAGCTATTTTTATTCTTAAAGGTAAGGAATATCATGTAAAACCAAATACATTTATTTTATTTAAACATGACTTTCCTTATTTATACAAGGCTGATAAAGAGGAATATAGAAATGACTGGTTCCATTTCTATATAACAGAAAATGAAGAAAATTATATAAAGGAACTTAAAATCCCCATAAATACATTGGTATCTGTAAATGATATTTCAGATATATCATTTATGATAAAGGGCATGTGTTTTGAATTTTATTCAAATAATTTTTATAAAAATGAAAAAGTTAACCTACATTTTAATCTAATATTGTATCGTTTGGCAGAATATATGATGTGTGATGAAGAAGGCTCATGTAAAGTCAAAGGTCTATATACTGAAAAATTATTGTGGTTAAGAAGATGTATAATTGAAAATCCACAAAAAGAATGGTCTATAGACGAATTTGCAAGTGATTTATTTGTAAGTCGGTCTAGATTTCAGCATATTTACACTGAAACTTTTGGCGTAAATATACAAAAAGATATAATAAATGCAAGAATGAGTATGGCGGCAAAACTTTTAAGAACTACTGATTTGAAAATCAATGAAATTTCAAAAAAATGTGGGTATAACAACCCAGCTTATTTTATGAGATGTTTTAAAGAAAAACATAATGTTACACCATCTGAATACAGAAATATGGTTATAAAAAAATAAACAAATACTTCCAGTTTTAAATGCTAACTAGAAGTAAATATATATTATAATAAAATAGACTTATACTACTAATATTCTAAAATACTTGATTGAATGTTGCTATTCAGCTATATGTATAAGGCGTGGATATTTTACCGAAGGTCCAGGGCGACCGGAAAGCCCGGTCGACTTCGCAGAGTCGAAACCCTTGCAATACTAAGCTCCATAAGAAATAAAGTGTTTTAGAGTCTAAATAGTATTATTTGAATTTCTATAGTTAGAAGGAGTTAAACCTGTTTTTTCTTTGAATTGCTTCATGAAATATGATGAGGAACAGTAACCACATTTGCTGGAGATATCTCCTATTGATAAATAAGTTGTTCTAAGTAGATTACACGCTTGTTTAATTCTGCTTGAGATGATATCTTGGGATATACTTACACCAAAAGTTTTTACATATAGGTGCTGAAAATATGATCGACTCAGTAATAATTTTTTTGCACAGTCATTTATTTTGAAATCCAGTTCTGGATTTTGATAAATTTTTTCTCTAATAAGTAATAGTTTATCAATATGTATATTGTCATTGATGGTGTCAAGAGAGGAAGAGTATATTTTTTCATTTAACTTGTTTATAATTAACTTAAAGTATAAATTTATAGTTTGTTCTCTATTGGTGTTATTTGAAAAAAATTCATAGCACATATTTTTAATGAAATTTGCTACATTTGTAGATTCGCCTATATAACAGATTTTATTTATAGGTATATTTTTTTCTTTAATATAGTTTATTTCTTGAAAATTAGGATGAAAATGAAACCAGTCATCTATATATTCATCATTATGTGTTTTGTAGTATTGAGGGTATTCAGGATCAAATAAAATAAATGAATTTGGTTTTACGTGTTTTATTTCACCGTTTATTTTAAAGATAGAAGAAGTTTTTATTAAAAGAAACAACCAATCCTTTGAGCCATATGGACGATTAACGAAAAAATTTTTATCATGCTTATGATTGTAACCTATATCATTTATTTTCAAGAAAAATCACTCTCCACTTGTGTAATCGTTTATAATTTCAAATTTATTATAATAAAAATACATATCATTTGTCAATCAAATTTACTTAAAAAAACATATTTAATACAAAAGTATAGTAAATGCAGCATATTTTTATATTGACAATTAATAAATATATGTATAAAATTAATATTGGATAGAGGGATAATATTATATATATTGACGAATATTTTAAAATATATTTGGCGTGCATTTGTATAAATTTATTTGTTGATATATAGATATTATTCTTATATTATTTTTTTATATAGCTAAGAAAACGTTTTTATTCTAGCTATATAATGGTGTGAGTGGATGTCAAATATATTTTAAGGAGGGAATTAATTGAGATTTAAAAAAGCAATTTTAGGGCTAATATCTGTTTCTATGTGTACCATGTTTTCTTTTGGTATGGTTGTAAATTCAGCTGAAACAGATGTTGTAAACATTAAGGTGGGAGATTCAACAGCAAAATCAGACAAAACGTTTTCAATGGAGGTAAGTTTGGATAATTCTTATTCTAGTGGAATTGTAGGTGCAGAATTTGCTATTGCATATGACCCAACAGTTATATCTATAACAAACATTTTAGAGGGAAGTATTTCAAAAACTGGTGCAAAAGAAGCTGAACTGGCTATAGTTGGTGATAATTCTGACTATTCATGTTTTAGTTCAAACATTTCTACTAATTTTGTTTCAGTAGTTTGGAGTACAGGATTACTTGATGATTCAAGTACTTGGATAAAAAATGATGGTGTTTTTTTTACAATAGAAGGAAAGGTAAAAGATGGGGTAACGGGAAAAACTTCTTTAGAAATTATACCTATAAAAAGAACATTAAATGGAGTTCAAAACAGTAAGCTTTCATTCGCTACTTATTCAAACTCACAGATTACACCATTGAATTATGCAGTTCAAAATGGAACTTTGCAATTAAGTTCAGGAACAGCAACTCTTAATTATGGAGATATAAATTCTGATGGAAAACCTGACAATATGGATTTAGTAATGCTTTGTCAATCACTTGTTAAAGACATTCAATTAACAGCAGACCAATTAAAACTTGCAGATGTATCAGGCGATGGAAATGTAGACGTTGCAGACGTTGCATTGTTGAAACAATATATTTTGGGTGATAATGTTAAATTAGGCAGATAATAAGATGAGTTTTAAAAGGAGTAAAAAATGATTTTAAATTTAAAAAAATCGATAAGTATTTTCATAGCTTTAATGATATCTATATATTTTGTTGTAACTCTTATAAATTTTGATAGTGTTTCAGCTGCTGGAGATTGCACTATTAATTTATCATCAAAAAAACAAAGTATTCAAGGATTTGGTGGTATGAACCATCCAGCATGGATTGGTGATTTAACAGCTGCACAAAGAGAAACTGCATTTGGTAATGGAGATAATCAATTAGGCTTTTCTATTTTAAGAATTTTCGTTGATGAAAATAAAAATAACTGGTCTAGAGAAGTAGCAACTGCTAAAAAAGCTGTTGAAAAAGGTGCACTAGTATTTGCTTCACCATGGAATCCACCTAGTGATATGGTTGAAACATTTACAAGAAATGGCGTAGCAAATCAAAAAAGACTTAGATATGATAAGTATTCAGCATATGCACAACATTTAAATGATTTTGTAAAATATATGAAAGATAATGGCGTTAATTTATATGCTATATCTGTACAAAATGAACCTGATTATGCTGATGAATGGACTTGGTGGACACCTCAAGAAATTTTAAACTTTATGAAAAACAATGCAGGTTCTATTAATTGTAAAGTAATTGCACCAGAATCATTTCAGTATAGAAAAGATTTGTCTGATCCTATTTTAAATGATTCACAGGCACTTGCCAATATGGAGATACTAGGAACACATTTTTATGGAACAACTATAAGTAACATGGCTTATCCTCTTTTTAAACAAAAAGGAGCGGGTAAAGAACTATGGATGACAGAAGTTTATGTTCCAAACAGTGATGCCAATTCAGCTGATCGTTGGCCAGAAGCTTTAGAAGTATCATACAATATGCATAATGCAATGATAAATGATTTTCAAGCTTATGTATGGTGGTATATACGTAGACAATATGGTCCTATGAAAGAAGACGGAACTATAAGTAAACGTGGATATATGATGTCTCACTATTCTAAGTTTGTTCGTAGAGGTGACACAAGAGTCGATGCAACAGTATCACCAAACACAAATGTTTATGTAACTGCATATACAGGCAGCGATGGCAAAGTTGTTGTGGTTGCAATGAACAAAGGAACCTCTGCTGTAAACCAAAAATTTGTTATAAATGGTAGCTCTATTTCTAGTATGGATAGTTATAGGACATCATCAAGTGAAAATATGAAAAAAACAACTGGGATAGCTGTAAGTAATGGAAGTTTTACGGTTAATCTTCCAGCACAAAGTATCACAACATTTGTTGGCAGTTCTTCAGGTGTTATTGTAGACCCTACTCCTGTTGAGCCAACAGCAGATGCAAAGGGATATTATTTTAATAGCACATTTGAAAACGATACCGCTCCTGTTGATGGATGGGCTGCTAGAGGTGCTGCTGAAGTATTGAATAGTGGTGCAGTAGCACAAGCAGGAACTAAATCTTTGTTAGTAAGAAACAGAACATCAGCATGGCATGGAGCACAATATGCTATTTCAGATTATTTTGCTGGAAAATCATTAAGTTTTAGTGGTTGTGTTAGAAGCAATGTTTCAACATCTACTTTCTATATGTCTTTACAGTATACTGATTCTGCTGGAGAAACTAAATATATGCGTATAGCTGAGGCTAAGACAGCCATGGGTAATTGGGTTCAATTAAAAAATACTAATTTTGCAGTACCCATAGGTGCAACAAATTTAATTATTTATTTTGAAACACCAGAGGGAACAGACAATTTTTATATTGATGAAGTAATAATGGCAAAGCCAGGTACTATAATAAATGGTCCTGAACCTGTTCAAGAAACAACAACTACAACAGCTGTTGTAACTACCACTACGACTACAACTACAACTAAAGCGACAACTACTACTTTAGCAACTACAACCACATTAAATAATACAATATTATTTGGAGATATCACAGGTGATAATAATATAAATAATGGTGACTTGGATTCTATAAGTCAATATTTAATAGGCGATTTAAATCTAACTGGCAATTCTCTATTAGCAGCCGATGTAACTGGAGATGGAAAAATAGATGTTGCTGATTTGGCTTTAATGAAACAATATTTAATGGGTGATAACGTTAAACTAGGAATAGTTACTGAAACCCCAATAGAAACAACTAAAGTAAGTGAAACAACTACTACAGCTGTGCAAACAACAAAAGCAACTGAAACTACAACTCAAGCTGTTGAAACAAAAACAGACCCAGCAATTTATATGGCAACAGTTAAAGCGGCAATGGTTGAAACAGAGCCTAGTAGTGCAAGAAGTCAGTTATCAAATGTAAATTACGGATCACTTCAAAAATATTCGTATTATTCAAATACTTGCAAACGTACAAGAAATGTAAATGTTTTATTACCAGCAAATTATTCAAAAGATAAAAAATATCCTGTATTGTATGCTATGCATGGATATTGGGGAAATGAAGATTCTCTTCTAGATGCAGGAGATGCTTCACTAAAATTAAGACAAATTATTGGCAATGCAATCGCACAAAAAGAAGCAAAAGAAATGATTGTAGTATTCCCATATATTTTTGCTAGTGCTACAAGAGATACTTTGACAGGTATGAACGATGAAAGCAATGCGGCATATGATAATTTTATTAATGAATTGACAAATGATTTAATGCCTTATATTGCAAAAAACTTTTCTATTGCTGAAGGTCGAGATAATACTGCTATAACAGGTTTTTCTATGGGTGGAAGAGAATCATTATATATTGGATTTTCACGTCCTGATTTATTTGGTTATATAGGAGCAGCTTGTCCAGCACCTGGAGTTGCACCAGGTTTGATTGCATCAAATAACTTTAAATTTACTGATAATCAAAAAAATCCATATCTTTTAATGATAAGTGCAGGTTCAAACGATACAGTGGTGTATACAACACCATCTGGATATCATGATATTTTAACAAGCAATAAGGTAAATCATATTTGGCACTATGTAAACAATGGCGATCATGGCGGAGGTACAATTAGGCCTCATATTTACAACTTTGTGAGAGCTTTATTCAAAGCATAAAATAATTATTAAATAGTCGAAAGGTGGAGTAAAATGAAAAAAACTAAAATAGTTGCTGTAGCAACTTCAGCAATTATGATGGCAGGTATGTTTTTAATCATGCCTAAGTCTGAAAATATGATGAACGCAAAAGCGGATCTTATATTTGATAACTTTGAGCTTAATTATGATGGATGGACAAACTATGGGGATCAAACAAAAATTGAAGCAACAAAGGAAGCAGCATACAATTCAGAAAGAGGTATGAAAGTAACAAATCGTCTTACAAAAGAAGATGGGGTTTATTCTGAAAAAGGTTTCTATATTGAGGGTGGACAGGATTATGATTATAGTGTATGGGTAAGAAATGATTCAAATAAAACAGAAACATTTCGTTTATCTCTTTCATATGTATTTATAAAAGATGAAAGTTCAGAAAAAGTAGAACTTGTTTCAAAAGAAGTACCAGCTGGTGAATGGGTTGAATTAAAAACAAAATATAAAGCACCAGATGATACAGTAAATCTTACTTTAAAAATCAATACTGATAGCACATCTGATTTTAGTTTCGATGATGTAAATGTTGTTGGAAAAAACGTTATTAATTTAAATGCAGTAAAAGCTGCAGTTTCAAATCCTGGATTAAAAGATTATTATGCAAATTATTTTCGTGTAGGAACAGCAATTTCTCCAGGAGTTTTAAGTAATTCAACAATAAATGCAATGATTTTAAAAGAATACAATAGTATAACACATGAAAATGAAATGAAGCCTGACGCTACTTTAGTTCAATCTGGTTCAAGTAATACAGATATAAAAGTATCCTTGAGTAGAGCAGCAAGTGTAATTGATTTTTGTACTAAAAATAACATAGCTTTAAGAGGACATACTCTAGTATGGCATAGTCAAACACCAGAGTGGTTTTTCAAAGATAATTTTAGTTCAAGTGGTAATTGGGTATCAACTTCAGTTATGGATCAGAGAATGGAAAGTTACATAAAAAATATGTTTAGTGCAATAAAAACACAATATCCATCTTTAAATTTATATGCATATGACGTAGTAAATGAAGCTACAAGTGATGATTCAAACAGAACAAAAAATTATGGTGGAGCTAGAGAACCAGGTTATGGAAATGGCAAATCTCCATGGGTACAAGTATATGGAAATAATTCATTTATAGAAAAAGCATTTACATATGCCAAAAAATATGCACCTAGTAGTTGTAAATTGTTTTACAATGATTATAACGAGTATTGGGATCATAAAAGAGATAGCATAGCAACTATGGCTTCAGGACTATACAAAAAAGGAGTTCTAGATGGCGTAGGAATGCAATCTCATATAAATGCGGATATGAGTGGATTTACAGGAATTGATACATATAAAACAGCACTTGCGAAATATGCTGCAATTGGCTGTGATGTGCAAATAACAGAATTAGACATAAGTACAGAAAACGGCAAATTCACATTACAACAACAAGCAGATAAGTATAAAGCTATATTCCAAGCAGCTATGAATACAAAAAATGTAACAGCAGTTTGTGTATGGGGTCCAAACGATGCGAATACTTGGATAGGAAGCGAAAATGCTCCTTTATTATTTAACTCTAATAATCAGGCAAAACCAGCATACACAACTTTGGCAACATTAGTTCCAGAATCTCAATGGGGCGATGGAAAAAATCCAGGTGGTTCAGGTGGAACTGTTACAACAATTGAACCTGATGCAAACGGTTATTATTTTCATAGTACATTTGAAAATGCTTCAGAACCAACCGATGGATGGGCTTCAAGAGGAGAAGCAGAAGTATTGAATAGTGG
>JAEXNS010000356.1 GCA_023439605.1 Bacillota bacterium
TATAGAATCTTGAACATATTTTGCAATTATATCACTAATATGTGAAGTTCCATGTCTATCTGGTATTTCTACAATTAGTGGTTGCCTTTTATTTAGCTTTATATCATAGATTAATTCTGAACATAATTTAACTAATTTTTCTGTTATAAGTATAATAGCTATTTCTTTTTGTCGAAGCAATTTATCTAGTATTTGTTTAACTTCCTCTTTTTCATGAACTACTATTCCTTCAATTCCAGCAAGTCTCATTCCCATATGTGTATCTATGTTATCACTAATAAGAAAAAATTTCATAATTATTTTCCTTTTATAATTTACTTAAAATCATTACTGAAATCAAAACTCCATATAGAGCTATACCTTCACCCAAAGCAACAAATATAAGAGACTTTGAAAATGATTTAGGTTCTTCTGCTACTGCACCAATAGCTGCTGGAGCTGCAGCACCAACTGCTATACCACAACCAAGTGATGCCAATCCTGTAGATAATGCTGCCGCAATAAATCCTAAACCTTGACCAATAGAAATAATCTTTGCTGCTTCTACAGTTTCTGCACTTACTAATCCTCCAAAAGGAATAACAACTGATAAAACAATTACAGCAAAAAATGAACATAAATTAAATATCATTGCTTTTTTAAATGTGTTGACAACTTTTGCTTTTTTGTAATAAGCAATAAAAGGTAGAGATAAAGATGCTAAAACTAATATAGGTAATAATAAAATTTCCATAAAAAACTCCCATTTCTATAATTTTTTTTATTTAACTTCAGAATTATAATGAACCTTAATAGGTGAAAAAGCTTTTCCATCACCGTCATAACATCTTGAAAATATTTCATAAAACTCTAATCGAAGTACTTGAATTCCTACGATAAGACCTTCCATTGCCATTACAAAAATATTTCCAATAATTATAATTATCGGAGAGACACCCTTAGCTGCTGTTTCTGATAAAAGCATAACCACTGACATCATACCTGCATGCAAAAATACAAATCCTCCTACTCTTAGGAAAGATAATGTGTTAGTTGCGTAACCAAGTAAAAATTCAAAAACCTCAAAAAAGTTAGAAGCAATAAAGTCACCTATTCCTTCTATTTTGAATTTTTCACCTTTAACTAAATGTCCCAAAGGTTCTCTCAAAAACATCATTAATATAGGTAAAACTAAAAAGACTAATATAAATGACACTTTAAAAACATTTGTTTTTAATAGCATAAGAGAAACTATACCATAAACCAAAGAACAAAAGAACATCAAACCAAATATACCGTTGTTACTAAATATAGCTTCTGTGAAATTTTTCTTTTTGAAACTAATAACTATATTTATAAGTATGGAAATTACAATCATGACGGCACCTATACCTATTGCACCCACCAAAATATTGTTTATATTATCCATAACCTCTAACGGTTTATGTTTTAAACCTACTGCATGATATAAAGGATCTAAAGCATGTTCAAAACCAAAAATAGAACCAAATATCAAACCAAAAAATGCACTTGAAACTCCAACCCTAGTTACTATAGCAGCCAACTGGTTTTTAGTTTTTTTATATACGATTGCTCCCAGCAAAGACAGTACAATACCATGTCCTACGTCACCAAACATTATTCCAAATAAAATCGTATAAGTAATAGCAACTAAATTTGTTGGATTAAATCCGTTATATTCAGGCAAACCATACATTTCAACAAACATAGAAAAAGGTTTTACAAATGGATTATTCCTAAGTTTAACGGGTATTTTAATTTTATTTTCACTATCTGGTGGTTTAATAATAATAGAAACACTCGGTAAATCATCAAATAAGGACAAAAATAATTTTTTATCTCTTTCTGCAATAAATCCAACCATTAAAAACTTATCTTTGTATATAGTTGCATATCCTCTTATTTCAAAACTGTCATACAAATATTTTATTTTACAGAAAATCATATTAATCATCTTATTTTCTGATTTTAAATACTCACTTCTGTCATTTAATAACATTTCCAGTTTCTTTTCTGCTTTACAGAGATTTTCCCGTATTTCATTTATTTCTTCTTCTGGTTTTCCACTTACATAATCAGGAACCCAAATTCTATCAAAATAAAGATCACCAAAAATTTTATCTGCTTGTTTTAAAAAGTTTTTTGGTGCAAAATATACACCCCAATAATAATCCATATCATTATCATAATGAACGAAAATAAAATTACTCTTATCATAATATTCTAATTTCGGGTAACTATTTGCTGGTAATTTACCAAATCTAATATGAATATGTTTACATCTAAACAAACTTTCTAAATTTATATCCATGTTTTGTATATGTTCAAGTTGTATAAGTATTTGCTTATACTGAGATATGGATTCTTTTAGTTGTTTTATTTGTTCATTTGTAGTATATAAAGATAATTCTAAATTTGAAATATACTTATCAATTTCTTCAAGAGATTTATTGTTTATTTCCGAAAAATCAACTTCATTAAAGTCAAACTTTTCGCTAAAATCAATTGACATCATTTTTTTTAATGATTCTCTATATGGATTTTTTTCATTCAGTTGATAAACATCAATCTCCATTTTTGAAATAGTTGAATAAACATTTTCCAAATGAAAACACTTACTTTTTATACATTTAGATATTACTAAATCTAGTTTATTGACTTGTCCAGCAATATTTACAAACATCATTTTTTCAATTCCCATTTTTAATGCTCACCTCCTTTACTTTTTTAATCATAAACAAGTAAATTTTCAATATAACTTATATCTCTTTTATATCTAATTCCTTCAATTATATTTGTTATATTTTCATTTTCAATTTCAAATAAGTATAACAAAGAATAAATACTTACTGCTGGATTTTCTGAAAACATCAATGACCTTTTGGCAAGTCTATATCTTAGTTTAGTCAATTTCCACTCAAAATAAACATCTTTATTTGAATCGACCATTTGATTTCCATAAACAGTTTTGTTTAAAATGCTAACAAATTCGTCTATGTCTTTTGATTGATAAAGATCTAATTGTTTTTTACGACTCATTCTTCCATAGAAAGGTAGCATATTTTGTTGTATTTCATCTGCTGTTGAATTAAAATATTTTTTCATTCTATAAGAATTGATTAAATTAATAAGATCAATATGCACATGAATCTGTTTCAACAAGATATTTTTACTATTTTTATCAAAATCTTTATTAACCACATCCAAAAGCCATTTTATATAATGTGTTCGTAACATTACTTCACATGATAAAAAATCAATTTTATTTTTAATTATTTTAACACTTTTAACTATATCATAATAAGGTGTATTTTCAATAACTAATAGTAACTCTTCCAAACTTTTTATTCTCGCCAAAGCCAAAAGATCAAAGCTTGATTTATCAATTAAATAAGAAGGAATGGTTGAAATGTGGTCTTCATTTAAACCAGCATTTAAAAGCATTACCGAAGTTAGAATTTCTCTTATTTCTCCTATTTTAACTAAATATTTATAGAATCCATCCTTATGCAAAAGCTGAAATCGGGTTATTTTTTCATACTTATGATAAAAATGCTTTTTAATAAGATCTTCTAAAAATCCTCTATGTATTATATCAGTATTTATATTTTGAAGAATCTCACTATAATGAGTATTTTTTTTCAAATATTCGGCTACTTCATTTACACTTTTTTTATTCAATAATTCTTTATAATGTTCATATTTTAATCGATTGCCATACATTGCTCTTGCCTTAACTACAGTAGCATTTTTAGATAAATCTTTCAAAATATTCACCTACTATTACTTTAATTAAACTTTTTTCTACTTCCTTACACCTTGTTGAACATTGTTGTTCTATTTTGCTTATTTCTTCCTGATTTATTTTATCCAACTCTGCTATTTTCACATTATATTCTGCCTTGTTTTGTGCTTCTACTTCATCAATTCTTTTTTGTGCATCCATTAACAAAGACGTTTTTATTTTTTCCGCTTCAATTTTGGCATTTTCTATTATGTCGTCTTTTTCCTTGTATGCATTTTTTAATCGATCATCTGCTACTTTATCAATCTCTATAATTTTATTGATGATATTTTCCATAAAATCACCTCTATTCAATCACTTAATATACTATTTAATACAGTATATTAATTAGTTCTTTATACTGTGCATAGGTGCCGGTATTCTTCCACCTCTAGATATAAACTTTGAAGCTGATTTTTCATTTATTTTCATTACAGGACCACTTCCAAGCAATCCACCAAACTCTAAAATATCACCTTCTTTTTTACCTATAGCAGGGATTATTCTAACAGCTGTTGTTTTATGATTTACCATACCTATTGCCGCTTCATCAGCTATTATTGCTGAAATGGTATCTGGTGTTATAGTTCCTGGCACTACTACCATATCTAAACCTACAGAACACACTGCTGTCATTGCTTCTAGTTTTTCTAAAGAAAGAACACCTTGTTTTACTGCTTCTATCATACCTGCATCTTCTGAAACTGGTATAAAAGCACCTGAAAGTCCACCTACATGTGAAGAGGCCATAACACCACCTTTTTTTACTGCATCATTTAAAAGTGCAAGTGTAGCAGTTGTTCCATGTGTACCACACATTTCAAGACCTATTTCCTCTAGTATATATGCAACACTATCACCTACTGCAGGAGTAGGTGCGAGTGATAGATCTACTATTCCAAAAGGAACATTTAGCATTTCTGACGCTCTCGAACCTACTAGCTGACCCATTCTTGTTATTTTAAAAGCTGTCTTTTTTATTACATCTGCTATTTCTGAAATATCTGCATCTGGATATTTTGCAATAGCAGCTCTAACAACACCGGGACCAGAAACACCTACATTTATAACGCAATCTGGTTCCCCTACACCATGAAAAGCTCCTGCCATAAATGGATTATCATCTACTGCGTTACAAAAAACCACTAATTTTGCTGGACCCATACACTCATTATCAACTGTTTTTTCAGCTGATTCTTTTATTATTTTTCCCATAAGTGCCACTGCATCCATGTTAATACCAGCTTTACTTGAACCAACATTTACAGAAGAACAAATATTTCTAGTTTTAGCAAGTGCTTCTGGTATAGAATTTATTAATTCTAAATCACCAGCACTAAATCCTTTTTGAACAAGTGCAGAATATCCTCCAATAAAATTAACACCACATTCATCTGCAGCACTTTGTAAAGTAAATGCAAACTTAATTGGATTTTTATCTCTACATGCAGCACATATCATTGAAATAGGTGTTACTGATATACGTTTATTTATAATTGGAATTCCATATTCCTTTTCTATTTGTTGACCAACGCTAACTAAATTTTTGGCTTTGCTTACAATTTTATTGTAAACTTTTTCACAAGCCACATCTATATCACTGTCTATACAATCAAGAAGTGATATGCCCATAGTAATGGTTCTAATATCAAGACACTCGTCCTGAATCATTCTTATGGTTTCTAATATATCATATACGTTTAACATACATGTTCCTTCTATCTATAATTTTATATTTTGTGCATTGAATTGAAAATATCTTCATGCATTGTATGGATGGATAATTTCAACTCCGTACCTAATTCAATCATTCTATCTGATAATTTTGAAAAATCGACATTCATTCTAGAAATATCAACCATCATAATCATAGCAAACATATCTTGTAAAACTGACTGTGTTACTTCTGTAACATTTGCATTATAATCAGAACAAACTGTACTGACTTTTGCTAGTATACCTATATTATCTTTACCTATTACCGTTATTACAGCTCTCATTACTGAAACCCCTTTCAAAACATTTTATGTACGAATATAATTATATCACAATAAAAAAAAATGTCAAACTAAAATATAGTCAAATTTACATTAAAAAAATATCTATAATTATACTATAATTATAAATATTAATTATAGTATATTATTTGTCAATATATTAACATCACTTCTCTTGGAATAATTGGGATTATAAAATCAATAATGAATTTCTTGCTATTTTTTTAAACTAAATGGTGGTGAAATATTACATACTCCCCCTCTTTTTCACTATCATAAACGACTTAAGTTGATTTTTTTAAAGTATAAATAAAAATAAACTTTTTAATCAAAGTATTTTTTGTTTTTAATTTGAAAAATAAAGATAAATTTTTCAAATAGGTTTTAAATACAGATTTAATTATTAAAGTTTGCTTTATATAATGTATATTTAATATTTTTTAGTCAAAATTAAAATTTTAATTGATAAATATATTGAATTTGTAAATTTTTTTATGTATAATATATATAAGTATATAATTTTTATTAACGAGGTGATTATTTGAAAAAAGCTTTTTTCTTATATAATGCTCTTTCTGGAAAAGGTCTAATTAAAAATAAAATTCACAAAATAATAGACATTTTAACTCAAAATGATTTTGAAGTAACAATTCGCCCTACACAAGCCCCTCTTGATGCATATTTAACGACACTGGAACTGTGTAAAAGAAATTTTTATGATATTGTTATTTGTTCCGGTGGAGATGGTACTTTAAACGAAGTTATACAAGGTCTAATGAATTCCGAAAAAAAAATACCTATAGGATATATACCATCTGGTTCTACAAACGATTTTGCAACCACCTTAAAAATCCCCAAAAAATTCACAAGTGCTTTGGAAAGTATTGTAACAGGAACTTCCTTGTCATGTGATATAGGCAGTTTCAACGATAAATATTTTGAATATATAGCAGCATTTGGTGCATTTACCGAAGTAGCTTATGAAACTCCGCAACAGTATAAAAACATGCTTGGACATGCC
>JAEXNS010000367.1 GCA_023439605.1 Bacillota bacterium
GCAATTTGCTTAAGTTGACGACATTGGGCGGCCGGAAAGCCCTGTCGCCTCCGCAGAGTCGAAACCATTGCAAACCTTAAATTTACCTTTCGAAGCTGCATAGTAAATTTAATTATTATAAATTACTTCCGTTATTTTCAATAACAGCCTTGTACCAGTACGCCGAATCCTTTGGTATTCTCTCATATGTTTCATAATCCACATAAATTATTCCAAAACGTTCATTGTAGCCTGCACTCCATTCAAAATTATCCATCAAGGACCATACAAAGTAACCTCTTATATCAAATCCTTCAGATGAGGCTTTTTTCAAACCTAAAAGATAACGATTTAAATAATCCTGTCTGTTTGGATCATGAACTTTCCCGTCAAGTGAAATTGTATCATGACATGACATTCCGTTTTCTGTAATATAAATAGGCATTTTATATCTTGTATAGCACTGTTTTACTCCATAGTATAATGAGTCGTCTGATACTGGCCAATCGAAAGCTGTTTTTGTAAAACCTACTTTATGAGGCAATTTAACAGGTTCTCCATTTTCATCCGCTTTATAATAGTCGCCCATATATATATTTCTACCTATAAAGTCTATTTTCTGACTAATAAGTTCCATGTCACCATTTTCTATTTTAGGCATTATATCTTTACAAGTTTCTAAAATACCATCATTATATTTTCCAAATACAATAGGATCTAACCAATAAGAATCTGTATAGACAAAATTATAAATATCTGCTCTATCATATACTTTTTGTGCTGCTTTTACATCTTCTTCTCGTTCTGTTACAGGAATAGCAGGATTACTTGCCACAGAAATGCCTATATTCAATTCTGTTTTAGAATTTTCCCTAAGAATTTTAACAGCTATACCATGTGCCAACAGAACGTTATGGCCTATATTCAGCAATTCAAAATTTGAAAGCTTATATCCTGGAGCATGGCTTCCATGCATATACCCGTTGCCAACAAAAATTTCAGGTTCATTTAAAGTTATATAGTTTTTTACTCTATCTGAAAAGTTATCTGCAATTATTTTTGTATACTCAGCAAAAGCGTTTACTATATCCCTATTCA
This sequence comes from Bacillota bacterium, assembly GCA_023439605.1. GTDB lineage: Bacteria > Bacillota > Clostridia > Oscillospirales > Ruminococcaceae > JAEXNS01. The sequence goes on from JAEXNS010000367.1 coordinate 1,078, forward strand.
TCCAACCGCCTTTTTTGCTTAATTCATATGGAAGATCCCAATGATAAAGTGTCATATATGGCTCAATTCCATTTTCAATAAGGGTATTTATTAATTTATTGTAAAAATCTATTCCTTTTTGATTTATTTCACCAACACCATTTGGTAATATTCTTGCCCAACTCACTGAAAATCTATAAGCTTTTAAACCCATTTCTTTCATTAACTTAACGTCTTCTTCTATTTTATTATAATGGTTACAAGCAGTATCTCCGGTATGTCCTCTAAAAACCTTACCATCCTCTTTGCAAAACACGTCCCATATATTCAATCCTTTACCATCCGAGTATGCCGCTCCCTCAATTTGAAATGCCGCTGTTGCTGCTCCCCATACAAAATCATTTTTAAAACTCATATAAATCTCCTTTCATGTATCTTATTGATACTTCATATTTTTGAAAATAAATATAACATATATATTTTATCTATAATTTTAACATACTAAAACTATGTAGTCAACAGCAATTTAAAATTGTATAATTATATTTTTATTTGTGTTTACTATTTCAGCAATATATATACCGAAGGTCCAGGGCGACCGGAAAGCCCGGTCGACTCCGCAGAGTCGAAATCCTTGCAAATAGTAAATTTTAGCTTTAGAGGCTGAATTTTAAAACATTTACATTATACAATTAATGTCATCAGATAATTTTTGAATCAATAATTCTTGATATGCTGCCTTTTTATATTTTTTTATCTCATGTGCAGTTTCTAAAAGTATTTCTGAATTTAATTTTTCCAACAAACTCATTCTTTTTTCACTTATTTCAATTGTTTTTTCTAACTCCAAATAATCCTGCCTCGACATATGCCAAATTTTCAGTTTATCCTTGTATCTCAAAAAAAGTTTTTCTGCTATGTATAACCCTTCCGGATCAAAATCACCCGAATAATACATATCTGCACCAGATTTATAAATCATATCTAACAAAACCAATGATGCCGTTTTTAACTGTCCTGAAGTACATATAATAGAGACATCTTTATCAAAAATCATGGTGCACAATTGAGAGAAAACGCCCTGATTTTCCACTATATAAACTTTGTTTTTAGCTACTTCTATATTTTTTATGCCACTTAAATTTGACATTGTTATTAAATATGGTTCTTTTTTTTCACGAAAATACTTATAAGCCTTATTTTCTTCTCCATCATAATTATAAATTATCAAACCATAAACTGCCGTAAATGAAGAAATATCATCAGATAAAATATTAAATTCATAATACAATTGGCTTATTTCCTCAGCATTTGATGGCGTTTTTATACCTCTTATATATGCCAATGCCCTTAAAAGTAACTTCCCACCTATTTGATTTATATCAAAAAAATGTGGATCTGCAGTTATTTGTGCTGAAAATAATGCCAATCTGTATTTTTCTTTATTTAAGATTAAAAATTCAACCGCTTTACATATAAATTCGAGTATAAAAGAAGCATTTTCTTTATTTGAACTATACTCAGTCATAATCAACCTATATCCATATGTTCGATTTATCTTCATTTCATTTAACCATTTGATAGAATTTTTGTCTAAATTAGTACAAATTAAGCTATCAAAAAAATTGTTGATTTCATTTATAGTATTGTTTTTGTCTTCTTTGTTTGACGCCAATTCTTCTTCAAAATATGCCTCAATGAGTTCTTTTACTGTAACTTCACTATACTTACTCTCTAAAAGCGATTTTGAAAAAAGTTTCATATTAAATTTTATAGTGGGTGGCTGAAAATAAACTCCTGTAAATCTTGTTAATGCTTCACATTCTTCATTTGATGCTTTTAAAATGGATACTGTTCCAGATACCTTTCCAAGACTTTTGTATTTTTTTCTTATTTCCTCTAAAATACGTCTATATGACTTATCCGACTTAAAATAATTTGCACATTCTTCAGCCAGTTTAGATATGTGTGTCATCTAAAATCCTTTCTGTTCCATTCCAATCATAAAATATAACCGTAACCACATCGGAATTCATAGGTCTTTGCAATTCTGCAATTTTTAGTTCCGTTACAGTTTCATAACAACCCCATAAAGCTTGTGAATTCATAATATAACAAAAATTCAAATCTTCTACTAGCTTGAACATACTACTTATATTTTTTTCATCAACACCTGCAAAAGCTTCATCTAGAGCAATTATTCTAGGACAATCAGGAGCGGATTTTTGATATTGAGCTGAAATAGCAGCAAACAAAGGAACATACATTGCCATTGCTTTTTCTCCACCACTAAATTTATTAAATTCATTGTTGGTGAGTTCTTTTTTCGGAAAATCACCTCTTTGAAAATGCAATCCAAATTCAAACCATTGCCTATAATCAAGTGCATTTCTAACTAACTCTGTATAATTAATTATATCCTCATTTTCAATAGCTAATTTTTTACCTGTATTTATTTTATTTCTAAAATGTGCAGACAAACGCTCTATATCCTCACGTGTTAACAATTTTTTATCTTTAAATAGCATTTTCTCCAGCTCATCCACGTTCATTTCATTTTCACTCTGTATGGGTTTACCTTTCCATGACAAACTGAACTTTAAATCCATAGATGTATCTATATTTTTCATTAATCTGTTCATGTCCTGAACCCATTTGCGACTTTCTTGAATAGTGACATATAGCTTTTTACTCAAAGTATCCGATAAAATATTTTCAAAAAGCTCTCTATCTTTTTCCATAATCAACATTTCTATGTTTTCAATAGACTCCGCCAATTCTTTTTTAAACAAACCAGGTGATAATTCTTTTCCCTGCCAAGTAAAAATTATACATTGTCTTCTTCTTATAAAATCATAATCTCCATCTTCAAACTTCCCTTCGGTTCTAGGTGCGTACTGAGTCAGTGAACTCAAATGCTGATTAAAAACCTTATTTTGAGATGCTATTATATCTGAACTTGTTTTTTCACTTTCATACTTTTTTATATCCATATTGTTTATATTTTCTTTTTTAATGTTTTCAGATATTATGTTATCTGTCAATCCCAAAGATATTTCTTCTTCTAAATACTTTAATGCTGTATTTTCCTTTTTTGATGCCTGTTCATATAAGCACCTTACCTCAGTAAGTTTTTCTTCTTGGTAATTAATGTTGTTTGTGCTTTTTTCTATTT
>JAEXNS010000006.1 GCA_023439605.1 Bacillota bacterium
CTTATATACCCACCATCAACAGGCCACATAAATAAACCTGTACCATCTAACAAGTCCGAACCTTGCGATGGCAACGCATTTGATTTATTTTGTTTTGTTCCTATTGCAATTATTTCTGGAACAGGCTCTATAATAATTTGATTATCTATAACTTCTTCCGATACCTTATATCCATTTACATATTTTTCTTGCACAATATTCTTTGCCTGTCCGTTTACTCCTGCACTTAAAACTGCAGTTTGACCAATGCTTATTTGCTCGCTTTCTTCAGTTTTGGTTTCATATGTTACTTCAACAATTTTTTCAACTTTTTTTGTATATTCTATTGGATTGTTTTCATAAGCTTTCATTATAAGTAAAGTTTGGCCTGGTAAACACAAATTTGGATCTGTAATTTCAGGATTAAGTTTTAATAGCTGTTCTATATTTATATTATTATTTAACGCAATTAATGACAGTGAATCTCCCTGTTGTATTTCATATCTTTTTTCTTCAATATTACCATCGTTTATTTTCAAAAGCATTTCTTCTACACTTATAAAAGTATCTTTTGGATAAGTACCTTGATTATACCTTACATTTTTTTGAAATTTAATATTTTCTAAATTTTCTTGAGAACGATAATAATTTAATCTTTCTGCAAACATGTCTTCTATAGTTTTTTTTTCTAATACATTTCCGTAGTATTTGTCATCTATAAATATTGCAAAACCTTCTTGAGAATCTATTTTAATAATATCAGATTTTGTTTCCTCTATTTTGGGTGCAAGTTTTGAAGAAACAACACCCTTTTGATTTATATCTGAATACTGATTTTCTGAAACAATCAAATCTGTTTCCATCATATCTTCTTTTTTTATATTTTGTAAAAAACTTTTGTCTGCTGAAAGATATGGCATAAAACTTAAAAAAATTAATACTGTAAAAACTGGAGCACAATATGTTAGAAGTTTTAAAATAAAATGTGTTTTTATTTTAAATATAGTTGATAATGAATAGACTATACAATACCCTATTTTTGAAATGAAATTAAAGAAATACTTTGTAATATTTTTCACATCAAAATAAACGTCTTTATTTAATAACGGAAGACGTTTTTTATTCATTATATCAACTCCTTATTGCCTTATTTTTTACAGATTAGATAAAATGCTATCATTTATTACAAATCAGTAACACCCTAATAATTAATTATATCAAAATTTATAGAAAAAGCAATAAATTTTAATTTATTTTTATATTTTAAAAAAATATTTATTTATATTTAACAAATAATTAACAACAATACTGTTATATATTACAATAATAACCTGTGCTGACTACTTCATGTCATAAACTTAATCAAATTACTGATGCAATTTATTAGGCTCTGCCTCAAACTTCGCTTCTTTTTCTATCGCAAAAAGAAGCAAAAAAGCTCTTTAATCATAAGGATTTCGCTTTTTTGGGAAAGCAACCAAGGGCGTTGCCCTTTGGAAACCTACGATTTTTTGAAAAAAAATCGAGTAAAACTTTAACTTTTTTTACTAAGTTGACTACATTGAGTGATAGGTTATTTCCTATTATTTTTTTAAAAATTGACTTTTATATCTTATTGTGATAAAATTATTTTATTGAACTAATTATAATTTTATACTTAATTTAAGGCGGTTTTAGATTATGACACCAATAAAACTTATTCCATCTTTTAAAGACTATATTTGGGGTGGAACGAAACTTAAAGATGAATTCAACAAAAAATGCGAATTAGCAAAAATCGCTGAAAGTTGGGAATTATCAACACACAAAGATGGTCCATCTATAATAGAAAATGGTGAATATGCCGGTCTAACATTTAGTAAGTATTTAGAAAATAACAAAAATACTCCTCTAGGTTCAAATTGCAAGAGGTTTAATGATTTTCCCATTCTCGTAAAACTCATTGATGCAAAAGATAATCTATCCGTTCAGGTTCATCCTGATAATGATTATGCATTAAATGTAGAAGGTGAATATGGAAAAACAGAAATGTGGTATATAGTTGATTGTGAACCCGATTCTTATTTGCTATATGGTTTCAAAAAAACAATCAGTAAAAGTGAATTTCAAAAGAGCATTGAAAACAATACTTTGCTAGATATCGTAAATAAAGTACCAGTTAAAAAGGGTGATGTTTTTTTTATTGATGCTGGAACTCTTCATGCAATCGGTAAAGGAATTTTAATAGCAGAAATACAGCAAAATTCCAATACAACATATAGAATATTTGATTATGGAAGACTGGACGCACAAGGTAACTCTAGAGATCTCCACTTAAAAAAAGCTTTAGATGTAACTAATTTAAATAAAACCTATATCCCAAAGACAGTTGCAAAAGAAGATTTTTTAGGTTATTCATCAAGATTACTTTCTTCTTGCGATTATTTTACCGTTTTTTGTCTTGACATATATGAAAAAGCTACTCTTTATGCTGATAATCTTTCTTTTAATAGCATATTGGTTTTAAACGGAAAAGGTAAGATTAATTACAACGGTAAATCTATGGATATTAAAAAGGGTGATAGTATATTTATTCCCGCAAATTTTGGTGAATACATTATTTCTGGAACTCTTAATATTATATTAACAAAAATTGATTAATAGGAGCAAAATTTATGAAGTATTATGTTGGTATTGATTTAGGTGGAACAAACATTTCAGTTGGAGTTGTAAATGAAAATTATGAAATAATTTCAAAAGCTTCAACAAAAACGAACTGCCCTCGCCCTGCAGTAGAAATTGCGGCTGATATGGCAAAAATGTCTCTTGAAGCAATAAAAAAAGCAGAATTAACAGTAGACGATATAGAATGGGTTGGTATAGGTACGCCTGGTATTGCAAATAGTGAATCTGGAATAATTGAATACTCTAACAATCTCGGTTTTGAAAATGTTCCTATGTCAGAATATATCAGAAAATATATTAACAAGCCTATTTTTATTGAAAATGATGCAAATGCAGCAGCTTATGGAGAATTTGTTGCTGGTGCTGCAAAAGGCACAACTCATGCTGTTTGTATAACACTCGGTACTGGAGTAGGTGGCGGAATAATTATTGATAAAAAAATATATACTGGTTTTAACTTTGCTGGTGCCGAAATAGGTCATACTGTTTTAGAAGTTGATGGTCCTCCTTGTACTTGTGGTCGAAAAGGTTGCTTTGAGGTTTTTTCTTCAGCTACAGGACTCATAAGAATGACAAATGAAGCTATGGATAAAAATAAAGACAGCCTTATGTGGAAACTTTATTCTGAAAAAGGCTCAAAAGTTTCAGCTAGAACTTCTTTTGATGCTATGCGAATGGGCGACAAAGTAGCAACTGAAGTTGTAAATAAATACATCAAATATCTTGCTTCTGGTATAACAAACATCATAAATACATTTCAACCAGATATATTATGTATAGGTGGAGGAGTTTGTAACGAAGGTGATTATTTACTAACTCCAATAAAAGAACTTGTACAAAACGAAGTATACACTAGAAATTCAAGCAAAAACACAGAGATAGTTATAGCTAAATTAGGAAATGATGCTGGAATTATCGGAGCTGCTTTTCTTGGAAATTCAAAATAAATAAGCGAGGTAATAAAAAATGAGAAGTGATTTGATTAAAGAAGGCCCTGCAAGAGCACCTCATAGATCCTTGTTAAAGGCTTTAGGTATTACTGATTCTGAAATGAAAAGACCATTTATTGCAGTTGTAAACGCTGCTAGTGATTATGTTCCTGGACATACTCATTTGCATAGAATTTCTCAAGCTGTTAAAGATGGTATAAGAAATGCTGGTGGTGTTCCTTTTGAGTTTTTCACAATAGGTGTATGTGATGGAATAGCTATGAACCATCAAGGGATGAAGTATTCTCTTTGCTCAAGGGAACTTATCGCTGATAGTATAGAAGTAATGTTAACGGCACATCCACTTGACGGAGTTGTATTTATTCCAAACTGTGATAAAATAGTTCCAGGTATGCTCATGGCTGCTTGCAGACTAAACCTACCATCCATTTTTGTAAGTGGTGGACCTATGTCGGCAGGCGTTATAAAAGGGAAAAAAGTTGGTTTAACCGACGTTTTTGAGGCTGTAGGTGCATATGCTGTAAACAAAGCTACTGATGAGGATTTACTTGAACTTGAAAATAAAGCATGTCCTACTTGCGGTTCTTGTTCTGGCATGTTTACTGCAAACTCAATGAACTGCTTATCCGAAGCTATAGGTTTAACTCTTCCTAAAGCTGGAACTGCTGCTGCAGTTTCTAGTGAGCGTATACGACTTGCTAAAATGACTGGTGAAAAAGTTTTAGAATTAGTCGAAAAAAATATTCGTCCTCGTGATATAATAACTCCAAAATCAATTCAAAATGCTTTACGTTGTGAAAACGCACTTGGTTGTTCAACAAATTCAGTTTTACACTTAACTGCAATTGCACATGAGGCAAAATGTGATATAGATTTAGATACAATAGATAATATTTCAAAAACAACTCCTCAACTTGCAAAATTAAATCCTGCAAATGATGTTTTTATTGAAGATTTTGATTATAACGGTGGTATACAAACTGTTATGAAAGAATTATCATCAAAGGGACTTATAAATACAGAGGTACTAACTGTAACTGGAACACAAACGGAAAGAATGATGAATTCTCCTGCTCCTGATGGTGTTATCATTAGACCTATGGATAATCCATTTAGACATGATGGTGGTATTGCAGTTCTACGTGGTAACATAGCTCCAGATGGTGCTGTAGTAAAGCAAGGTGCTGTTGCCCCTGAAATGATGGTTCACAGTGGCCCTGCACGTGTATTTGACTGTGAAGAAGATGCCTCATCTGCAATTTTAAATGGCAATATAAAGGCTGGTGATGTTGTTGTAATCAGATATGAAGGTCCAAAAGGAGGCCCTGGTATGAGAGAAATGCTTTCTCCTACTTCCTCACTTGCTGGTATGGGATTAGACAAGCAAGTTGCTTTAATTACTGACGGTCGTTTTAGTGGTGCTACAAGAGGTGCTGCAATCGGACACGTTTCTCCTGAAGCTGCTGTTGCTGGTCCTATAGCTTTAATCAATGAAGGAGACACTATTTCAATTAATATTCCAGAGAAAAGTTTAAACGTTCTTGTTTCCGATGATGAACTTGCAGCAAGAAAATCCTCATGGCAGCCAAAACCTCAAGAATTAAGTGGCTATATAAAAAGATATGCAAAATTAGTTACTAGTGGTTCAAAAGGTGCAGTTTTTGAAGATTAAAATATAAATTTATTCCGTTATAATAAAAAACGTAATTATTCAGCCATTAAGGGTAAAGTTTACGGTTTTGCAAGGATTTCGACATGGCTTTCCGGTCACCCTGGTCCTTCTGTAAAACATCTCAGCCTTATATATGGCTGAATAGAAATCCTATTTCTTTAAAAAAACAATAATATTGTAGATCTACAATATTATTGTTTTTATTTTTAGCTATTTAAATTTTCTTTTATCGTTTGTTTTTAAATTCATGTAATCAAATCCTCTTTCAGCAAGTTCCTTTTGAAACTTCGCATCAATTTTAGCAAGTCTTCTTGCTTCTCTAGCACTGATAACTTTTTCAGGTTGATTACTACTTTTAGGTTGATTTAATAAATTTTCTAATCGCTCTTTTTCTTTTTGTGATGGTGGAACATATGGTATATAATCTGGAACTATTTCATTTTTTTCCTTCTCTATTTTCTTTTGATCAATTGCTCCTAGTTGACTTAAAGCCTCTTCTATAGAATCTACCATAGGTGCAGCTTTATTTTGAGAAGTAAAAATCGATGAGTTGTTAATTGTATTTATGTTTGAGCTGTTAGTGTTAATATTATTATTTACAATATTGTTGGAATATGTTGAATCAGATTGATCTTTGACTTCTTCTGAATCGTACTTTTGAAAAATAGAATCAATATCATTTATATCCTGCACAATTTGTTTCGGTTTTTCTGGTTCAAAAGCATTTAAATTTTGTAAACCATTAGATATAGGTATATTAGTATTTGCATATATATTTTCTTGCTGTACACTTTGATATAATGGTTCTGGATGAACACTATTTTGAATGGAGCTGATTTCCGGTTTGTTTTCAAACGAATCCATCATTCCATAAGAATTTGAATAATTTACTTCTATTTTTTCCACTTGTTTGGGCTGTACATATATATTCTCTTCAACATTGTTAATAGTGAGTTCTTCAAATTGATTATTTTTCAGATCACTTTGATACTGATTGCCTAAATTATAATAAGCGTTTGGTGCTTCTTGGTCTACAATTTCATTTTGCATACCATATGAAGAAGTATAGCTAACTTTTGGTGTATTATCTTCTACCTTTTCAACAATGTTTTGTTCTAAGTCTTTATTTATAAATTGTTGTGTCGATATATCTTCAATAATGGGTTTTGAATTTAGCTCATTAAAAATCGAAAAATCAGGCATTTCTTTTTCATTATTGTTTAAAGTATAATTTTGAGACTGTTGATCAAGTTCAATTTGAGAGTTAATAGAAATACTATCTAAGCTTATATCATTCATTTCAGTTGAATTATATACAGGTGGCTTAACTATAAATTTTGACAAATCATCATCAATTTTATTTAAATTTTGAATAACTTGTTGTTGCTGAGTTTGGATTGGTTTTTCTTCTACTGGTATTTTTACAGATGCTTCAGTTTTTAAATTGTTTAAATTTAAATTTGGAACAACTAAATCCTCTAAATCTAAAACTTTAGGTTGATTAGCTTTCAAAATAGAATCTTGTATGTTTTTTTGCTCGTTTGATGTTTCAACTATATTTGGTGTAATTAAACCTTGATTTATAACAGGTTGTTGAATTGTTTGGCTTGTTGAAACTTTAGTGGTATCTTTTTCAAATACTTCATTTACAGATGGTACACTGATATCTTTTAACATAAATTGTGATAAAATACTATCCGTCTCAGCCAAAGACTTAAATGAGTTTGGTTTTGGTTTTTCAGTATTATTACTCGCTTGAACCTGTTGGTTTTGATTGTTTGTCTGTCTAACTCCAGAATTATTTAAATTTGCTTGTGGATATGTTGTTGTTCCTCTTCGTTCTGCTGGAGTCAATGGTTGGTCGGCCTTTAATGGCGGTAGAGGTTGATCCGCTTTTAGTGGTGGTAAAGAAGAACCTGAATTTTGTTGTCTCATAGCTTTTCTTGACGATTCCTCAGCTTCTCTATTTAATACATATTCTTCAAATGTAGATTCTGCAACCAAACCATTTTTCTTTGCTTGTGCAAATTTCTTTCTTTCCTCTTTTTGTTGCTTTGAAGTTTGCTTATTACTTTCTCTTATAATTTTTTTAGCCAAAACTTCTTTACACTTCGGACATGTTATATCCTCTAAATCTACCATCTCACCTGCTTTTATATATTTTTTATAATTTTCTGTAGCATTGTATCTAATACCACATCCTGTTTTTCTGTCGTTGTCAGCACCATGAACATCATTTCCGTAGGCAGAACGTATTAGTGTTATAGGCATAATTATCCTCCTAATATTTATGTTTTATTAATTATATTATAACTCAAGTTGTAAATACTTGCAAGAGTTTTTATATAATTTTTATAATAATTTATAAAATAAACATTATAAATTATCTATTTTACTTATTTGTTCAATTTTACATCATATTTACACATAAAAAAACACAACATTCTTGTTGTGTTTTTTTATATAGAAAATAAATATATATAGTTAAAACTACTCTTTTACACCACCAAGTGCAACCCCAGCAATGATAAACTTTGAACATAATAAGTAAACTATAACTAAAGGTACAATTGAAAGTGCTATAGCTGCGTAAATAACACCGTAATCAGCCATCTTATCATTTGTGGCAATGATACTTATAAGCATAGGTAAAGTCAATTGCTCTTCTTTTCTTGACACCAAAATCATTGAAGGCATGTAAAAGTTATTCCAGTTTGCTATAAAAGCAAATATAGATTGAACAGCTACTGCAGGCTTCATAATAGGCATACCTATTTGTAAAAATGTTCTAAACTCACTACAACCATCTATTCTCGCTGCTTCAACAATTTCAAGTGGAAATGATGATTTCATATATTGTCTCATAAAGAAAACAATAGGTGGTGCAGCAATAGCTGGAACTATTAATGGTAAATAAGTGTTTGTTAATCCTAGTTTATTCATAAACTGTAAGAAACCAACTGAAGTAACTTGCATAGGTATCATCATTACAGAAATAACAAATGTATAAGCTGGGCCTTTTAATCTAAAATCATAAACACTTAATCCATATGCAGTTAAACATGAGAAAAATATAGATAAAAAGGTAGCTGATGCAGATATAATAAAGCTATTTTTAAATCCAGTAAAAGCATCAAATTTATAAGACGGTTCTGTTATTAACTCGTTCAAATTTCGAAACAAATGTGTACTTGGTATAAAAGAAACTCCACTTACAATAGACGTATGAGTTCTAGTTGAGTTTACAATCAATATATAAATTGGAAGTATACATATCAAAGCCAAAATAGCTAAAAAAACAAAATAAATAACAGACTTTATCATCAAATTCTTATTATAATTATCTTTTATATTATAATTTGTACTCATATGTTATCTACCCCCAAATCCGCTATTGTTTGCTTTTATAAGTTTTCTTTGTGCTTTTAGATATTTCTTTTTAGCTATTTCATCTTTGTCCCTATTCATAAAGAAAGTAACTGAACCTAGAGTTGCTGTAACAAAGAATAAAAGAACTGATGCGGCACCAGAATAACCATAGTTTGGTTGAGCTTTATAAAAATGTTGGAATATAAATACTGCAACAGTTTTTACCTGCTCACTTACAGGGTCACCATAGTGGAATAAGAAAGGAATATCAAACATTTGTAATCCACCTATCATAGATGTTACAAGTGTATATAATAGAATAGGTTTTAAAAGCGGTACAGTTACATGTCTAAATACTTGCATACCATTTGCACCGTCAATATTTGCAGCTTCAAATAAAGATGGACTTATTCCCATGATTCCAGACATAAGCATAATCATAGTATTACCAAACCACATCCAAGTTTGCATAAACATAACCATTCCTCTAGCGTTTGCAACACCAGTTACAAACTTAATAGGATCGTCTATTAAACCTAAAGAAAGTAACATGTTGTTAATTGGACTCTGTTTATAATCACCAAATAAACTTAAAAATAAAGCTGAAACAGATGCAGCTGTAATAATATTTGGCATGTACATAACTACTTTAAAGAAACCCTTACCTTTTATTTTTAGTTTCAAATCTGTAAACCAAACAGCAAGAGTAAGTGAAATACCTAACTGTGGAATAAAGTTACCGAACCAAATTAATAAAGTGTTGCTCAATGAAAGTTGAAAACTATTTTTTATTGCTTTTCCAGCTCTATCTGCACTCCCAAATAATAGATACTCAAAATTTTGTAGCCCTACAAAATCGTCAGCTTTTAATCCATTTCCTTTTGTACTTAAAATAAAAGTATTAATCAATGGCCATAATTGAAAAAAACAATATGTGATAAAAAATGGCAAAATAAAATAATAGCCATATTTAGCATAACTGATAGAACGTATTTTAGCTCTGCTCTGTGGAGCTGACGTCATAATAAATCCTCCCCATAATATAGTAAAATACTATAAACACATCTATGGAATGGCTATACCATTCCATAGATTATGTTTAAATTGTATTAATTAGTTATTATTTAACTGTTATGTCAGGTAATAATTCAGCTACTTTATCTTTGAATTGTTCCATAACAGCATCTTCAGAAGCAAGCTTACCATCACAGTAGTCAATTACAGCGTTGTTAAATGCACCTCTTATAGTCGCATCATAAGGAGTAATTGTTTTTAATGAAATCTGACCAGCTGCTTCATTCAATACTTTAAAATGGTCTTGACCATTAAAGATTGCAGGTTTGTTTGTACCTTCAGCAACTATTTCTTCCATAACTACTTTGTTGCTCATGTATTCTGGTCTTTCAAGTGCATATTTTTTAACTGTTTCTTTATTGATTGTGAAGTATTCGATGAATGATTTAACAAGATCAGCATTATCTGTTTTCTTATGTGCAGTCATCCAAGTACCACCCCAGAAATAAGCTTGTGGTCCTTCAACCATAGCCCACTTACCGAATGTTGGGCCGCCTTCTCCGCCAGCAGCTTTATCAAGAATAATTTTAACACCCCAAGTTGAGATGAAGTAACCCATTACGCTATCTGTTTGACCAAGTGCAAACCAAGCATCGTTCCATTGGCTAATATCTGTTACATATTTCTTTTCTCTCATAGTTTTTGCCATTGAGATAAATTTAGTAGCACTTTCGTCAACTACTAATTCATCATTTTCTACCCATGGAGTTTTTCTATCTGAACTAAATACTTGCCACATACCGGATACTGTTGCAGCCATAGCTGTAGCACCTTTTGAAGCTGTAGCTAATTCTTCAGCTGATTTCATAAATGTATCCCAGTCAGCAACTTTCTTTTGCATATCTTCAGGAGTTTTAACACCTAAATATTTTTCAGCCAAGTCAGTTCTATAAGCATAACCACCAGGACAAGCTTGCCAAGCAACACCTTTAAGAACACCATTTTTGTCTTTACCAACTTCTAGTGTGTATCCATAAAGATCAGAGAAATCTTCTTCTTTTAATCCAATATCTGACAAAGGAGCTGTTACTTCATCGTCATCAAGGTATCTACGAGCCCAATCAGCTTCAACTAAAAGTAAGTCAATATCGTCTCCACTCATAAAATATTGGTCATATAAGTCAGCTGCTTCTCCGCCGCCAACACCATGATTAACGAAATTTGGTTTTGCTCCACCTAAATCAGTATCTTTTTCCCACATTGGAAGCATTACGTCCACATCGTCTGGTGTCCAACACATAATTGTGAATGTATCTCCACCTGTTTTTAGCTTAACTTCTCCGTTACCAGCGTCTGAACTAGCGTCTGAACTAGCATCTGAACTTTCTGATGCAGATGAAGATGAAGAATCTTCAGCTTTTGATGATGAAGATGATTCTGAAGTAGATGATGTGTCACCACCACAACCCACGAAAACTGATGCAGTAAGTGCTAAAGCAGCAACTAGTGCCAAGATTTTTTTAGTTTTTTTCATTTAAAATTTCCTCCTTAATAATTATATTATATTTTATAAATATAATAGCAAATGTTTTTTGTGTATTTAAACACAATTTTATTTAACATTATTTTATTATAAACAAAATAATGAAATAAATCAATAGTAATTTATATAAAAATGTTATAAATTTAATAAATCTTTAACTGTTTCTCCTTCTAAAAACTCACCCTTAATGACCATGCTTCTGCTTGATAATGGCACAGATTCTTTTTTTACTAATCTAAGCAATAATTTAGCAGCACTTAAGCCAATCAGGTTTGCATCCTGTCTTACAGTTGTAAGTTTTGGACGACTAGCTTGTGAAAGAAAAAACCCATCGTATCCCACTAAAGATACATCATCTGGTATTTTTATTCCTGCCTCATTTAATACTTTCGATATGCAAAAAGCTGCAAAATCATCAGGTGCAATTATACAAGTGGGAGGTTCATAAAGACTCATCATATCTAAAACAATTTTTTCAACCAAAATAGGATCATAATATTTACCCTGCTTCATATAATCTTCTTCTACAGGTATTTCTAATTTATTCATTGTTTCTAAAAAAGCATTTAATCTGACTGTTGTTACTTGAGAACTATCACCGTATATGTATGCTATTTTACGATGACCTTTTTCATGTACAAATTGAACTATTTCCTCCATACCTTTTTTATTATCTGAAACAACAGAATAATTTTTCATTGAAAAAAAATCTATAGTAACTGCTGGAATATCACTATTTAATAGTTTTATAATTTCACTATCATAAAAATCCACACAAGCAATCACAACTCCATCAACGTTTCTATACTTACAATGCTCATAAAAAGACATTGGAGAATTCCCAACTAAATTATTACTTATAAACATCAGGTCATAACCATTTTTTTCAACTTCTTTTTTCAAGCTATTTAATACAGAGGAAAAATAATTATGTACTAGCCCATTTCCAGAATTATCAACGAATATAATGCCTATATTGTAGGTAACATTTGTCTTTAATGCTTTTGCTTGTGAATTTGGTAAATAACCCAATTCCTTTGCTACTTCTTTTATTTTATTTTTTGTATTTGTACTTATGTCAGAATGATTATTTAATGCTTTACTGACTGTTGCTATAGATACGCCACATTTTTCAGCGATATTTTTTATTGAAATCATAAATTTACCCACATTATCTACTATACAACATTGTTTCTTTAAAATACTTAGTAAGATAAATATACGCTAATTATAGAAAAAAGTCAATTATTAATACCAATCCTTAATAATTTTTGAACATAATTCACAGTTTTGTTTTGAATTATTTATTTAAAATGTACACTAAATTAACGAAATTTAAACAAAGTTAACAAAATGGTTAAAAAGTTTTTATTAAAAAGGTTATCTAATGTACATAAATTATTTAATATATAAAATATATAAATTTAATTGATTTTGATAACTTAATAATGTTATAATTATATAAAATAAATTTATGGAGGTTTTAAAAATGTCTCTTTATCCTTTTTATAAAAAACCAAATTTGCTTGTTTTCACATGCACTCATGTTCTAGAAGAACATCTTCCTGTTAGCTATGTTGCACATCACTTTGATGATAATAATTGGGAATTTTTATGTAGTAAAAACCATACTGATTTAGATGCAGTTATTATAAACATAATCGAACTTTGCGAAATAGATCCAAGTCTTAAATCAATATCTGATTTACCTGTGGGGCATTATGCAACAAGAGAAAATAAAAATGACAAATGGAAAATTTGTCGAATCAAGGATGAACCTTGTTATGCACCACTAAAACACAATTAATTATATATTAATTTTTTCTTTTAGTCAAGTATTTTGTCTTATTTTTTATGTATTTTTAATATATTGTAACCAAATTTTTATATCTTTATTAGAGTAATCTTAAAAAAATTGCTGATATTTTACTTTATTGTGTATATTATCGCTTGTTTAATTGAATATTTTAATTAAACAACTTATATTAATTAATTTAATATTTATATTTAATTAAAATATTCAAAATTTTATTAAAAGATTACTATAATTTTTATTGATAAATTGATTTTTTATAAAATATTATTTTTTAATGCAAATACTGCTAGTTGTGTTCTATCTTTATAATTTAATTTTTCTAACATTTTAGAAACATTATTTCTAACGGTTCCTTCCGCAATAAAAAGTTTTGTAGCTATCGTTTTATTGTCATAACCTTTTGCAATAAGTCTTAAAACATCTATTTCTCGCTCAGTTAAATCTGTCACTATTTCATCAACATCTGGTGATAGTTTTGTCCTTATATTACTATAAACATTTGAACAAAAAATATTCATCCCCATATTTACAGCTTTTATTGAATTAATAATTTTTTCATCTGACATTTCCTTTAATATGTATCCGTCAGCACCGTTCAAAATTGCTTTTGATATTGTTTCATCATCATCAAAAGTAGTAAGAACAAGTATTTTTGATTGAGGACAATTTTCTTTTATTTTTCTTATTCCATATTCTCCATCAAATTCCGGCATTCTCATATCCATTATAACGATATCAGGCATTAATCTTTTACATTTTAAATAAGCGTCTCTCCCATCATTCGCTAACGCTACTACTTTTATTTCCTTGTCTTGAGATAAAACCGCCTCTAAACTTTCTCTTATAATTTGAATATCATCTGCAATTAATATTCTAATCATATTTCTCACCTTTTCTGTTACTGTTCAGCCATATGTATAGGGCAAAGATATTTTACCGAAAGTCTAGGGCTATCTAAATGCCCAATTGACTCCGCAGAATCAAAATCCTTGCAAAACCATAAACCTTACCTTTATAAGCTGAATAGCAACCTTTTATAGAATTTTTTAACAAAAAATTATTTATATTTTAACTTTAAATACAGATGTAAAGCCATTTCCCTTGCTTGTATTAAATTCATAACTAGCACTTAACCTATTCATTCTATTTATAATACCCTGTAATCCGTTTCCATATTTTACTTCTTCGCATCCTATTCCATTGTCAAAAACATACATTTCTATGCTGTCGTTTGAAAATCTAATAATAATATTTATTCTAGTAGCATTTGCATATCTAAGTGAATTTGTAATCAACTCTCTGCAAGTATCATAAAAATCCTCACTATATTTTATATAATTATCATTATCCTCACCCTGTATTAAAAATTCAATATCTATTGACTTAATGCTATTTACTAGTGATTTAATTTTTTCACTTAAAAGAATTTCATTTGCTTTTTCTTTAAGATTGTTTATTGATTTTCTAAGCTGGGACAGACCCTCACTTGCCAATGTTTCTGATTGTCTTATGTATTCCTCAATATTTTCATTTTTATTAATTTTAATTTTTGATATTTTCGCTAACGAATTTATCATTGTGAGTGTATGTCCAACGGTATCATGAACTTCTTGTGCTATACGGTTTCTTTCTGTTTCTATGGCTAGAACTTGTTTTGTATGAGCAAGTTCTTTATTTTTATCTATTAACTCATAATATTTACTTACATCCGAAATAATTACAGTAATAGCCATAACTCTGCTTTTATTGTCTAAATGGCTATAGCAACTAACTGATACTTTTTTATCTCCATTAAAAATTTCTTTATTTATAAATAATTTTTCATTTTCTTTACTTTTTGACAATATAAATCTTTCTATTTCATCATATATATCTTTAATATAATTTTTAAACTCATCATTCAAGTACTTCATTGCAGACTCATTTTTGTATGTTATTTGTCCTTTTTTATTTAAAACTATTATTCCTTCAGATATGTTTTCTACTATTTTTTCAAATGCAATTGAATTAATATTTAAAAATCCATATTTATAAGTAGATAGTAATACCAAAATGCTAGATAAACCAAAAGCCAATGAGGTTATGTCGTATTGAATATTAAAAATATTTAATATATAAATAAAATTAAATACTAAAGGGGTAATTACAGCTAAAGCTAGTAAAAAAATTTCTTCCTTTGTCTGATTCTTTTGTTTGTAATGATTTATGTAAATATTACTTATACCCAATAAAGCACATAAATATGTAAAAATCATATTAAAATAAAAAATGGGTCCATGTACAACACCATCGATTCCAAAATCTTTATAATAAAAAAAGTGAAATCTATTTGTTGCCATAGAAATATAGTTAAACAAAGCCAATAAAAGTAAAATAAGCATTTTAATTTTATTTAATGGTTTATTGATGTAATAATAAGAAAAAATAATCAAAAAAGCTCCTATAAAACAAACACCTATATTACCTATTAAGTATGAAATATAAGTTTGCCTTTCTGTAACTGATTCCATATGAAGTATTTGTGCAAGAGACCATAGTATTATCAAAATTTGACAAGCAACAAATGAATATGTTATTTTATTTTTATTTCCTCTTAAAAATAACCAACCTATACTTATGCCCATAGTAATGATAGAAAACACATATATTACTGAAAATATAATTCTAATCATTTTAACACATCTTTCTTTTTGTAATTTTTCAAATTATAAACCTATATGCGGTCGTTTTGCGACCGCATATATTATAACTATTTTACCATTTCCAATCCATAAACATTATTTCTGCTTTATACTTTATATCCCTGCTTTTACTTTTTACAAATTCATTTGCTGATGCAACAAATATCAAAATAATGCCAACAATCAAAAGATATATCCACCAGCTTATTGATAACCAGAAATTTCTACTCATATACAATGTTATAAACAAAAGCATGATAGAAGATAGTAGCAACCATTTTTTCCTTTTAATAATTAAAGACGTAAATAAGATAAACAATAAAGTTAGGCATAGGATAATTGTGTTTGATAAACTATTTTCAAATATTGCAGATATAAGTAAAATGAAATTTACAATTGAAGTTACAATAAAATTAATTTTTTGACATATTTCTAATTCCTCTTTCCATATAAATCTTAAGCAAAAAGTTAATACAACTATAGGAAGTAAATTCATTTCCAATGAAATAAGTGACGTAAATTCTATAAAAGGTTGTGTCCAGTAAGCTAAACATAACGACAAAACTGACATAGTAATCAATACTTTATCTATATCACTATTGTTTTTTCTATAATAACTCATAATATAAAAAGCAATCATAATAAAAGAAATCATTACTGAATATTTATTTACTGTTAAAAACATATGTATAATTGGAATAAAGGCTAAAATCGCAACAAAATTAATCTGAATATTTCTGTTATTTTCTGTTTCTAATTTTCTATTATTTATTTTTCTCCCCAAAAAAATCATTAATGTAAAAGTAACTACAATATATATTTCTATATAATTACTAAATTCTTTGCTGTATTCGGTTATAATTCTAGGTATTACAAAATATAAAGAAACCGGTGTTGTAAATGCCATTATATTAATTTCACAATTATTTGACACAAAGTAAGTCAATATTATAAATGTTAAAATAAAAATGTATTTTAACAAATTTAGATTATCTATGATAGGATCAAATACCATTAGAGAAAATCCTAAAGAACAAATAGATAGTATAATTGAAGATGAAAATACCATTATCTCATTAAAGTAACTATTAATTTTCTTGGATACTAGAACTTTATAAATAACGTATTCTAATACTGCTATCAATGCATTACAAAAAATAAATTCAAAAAACCCGTCTATATTTAACCAATCAAATAAAATCATTATTGAAATTGATATATAAAATAAAGCAACAATATAATATATTTGAGAGGCCAACTTTTCCTTTTTCTTCGCATTTATAATTACATTTAAAACTAATAACGCTAAACTTAAGAAGATAAAAGGATACCTATAACCATTATACACTATATTACCTAAAATGCCTAGCACCAAAACTGTAAAATCGACTAGCAATTTAATACAAAATAAATCTTTATATTTTTTATTTTTAAAATATAAACCTAAAAATATACTTGCAATGAAATAAATACACATAATAACAAATGAAACAAATGCCATTATTTCAAACTTGTTATGTTGATCAGAAACTAAATCTGATATTCCATTTACTAAATGATAAAGCAATAGTATATGAGAAAATACTCCGAAAAAACTTTTGTATTTATAAGTTATAAATATGACACTCAAATATAGTGCTATAACTGAAACTAAATTTGATATATTCCATACAAATTGACGTTCTGATGTGGTTATAAACATAAAAATGATAGTTATAAACGTTAATAGTTGAATGATAAAATTTGAAACCTTTATAAAAGCTTCATTTGCAATTTGCAATTCTTTTAGAATTAATGCAATAAAAGTAATTACTATAAATATAAGTGTTATATTTTCCAACTCATATTCAAACATATATTTCAAAATTGAAATAAAAAATAAAATACAAAATCCTACTGTGCTTAATTTGTGACTAATAAATACTTTTGTACTACATACATATAAAATGCCATATAATGCGATAGTTGTATATCCAATCCAGTCATTTGTTAAAATAATTGAAAATAAACTTACCACAATAGCGTTAAAAACTAAAAATGATTGAAAATAATTATCTATATTACAAAACCATTTTGATAAAAATTCAATTATTTTATCCTTAAATAAAACTGATAATAATACTAAAATAAAAAGTATCGCTGAGGTTATATTAAAATCATAAGTTATTAAATGAATAAGATTGATTATTCCAAAGGATATACTTCCCATGAGTATATGATTTAATATTTTTATGCTGTATTTTTTTATTCCTATATAGTCCGAGATTCCTAACCCTAATGAAGCTATAAAAAATACGAATGAAATACTATTCTTGTTAAATGAAAAAAAACCACCAAGCAATTCAAATGCTGCTACGGAAAGTATACTTATGGGGACAAACGCACTACCTAATAAATAAAATGCTACGGCTGTATTTCTCAATTTAAATTTACTGTCTGATACAATGCTTGCAATAAAAAACAATGCACTTACTGAAAGAAGAACCATAATTCTTGCTCCATTGCCTAAGCTACCCCATGTCGACGTTGTAAATATTATACCTGCCAAAATAATAAATATAGTTCCCATAACTAAAACTAATTTTATTACATTTTCATTTCCACGTTCATTTTTAACATTTTCTTTTTCCACTTTATTTTTTTCTATATAACTTTGTTCTACATACATTTTTCTATAATCGTCATTTTTACTTTCAGTCTTTATATTTTCTTTTGAAAGTTGACTCTCTATTTCTATTGCGTTGCTATTTTTGTTTTCTTTTTCTTTATTTTTAATCTTTTGTTCTTCATAGTATTTTATTAGTTCTTCTTTATTTACAGACATTTTTTCTATATCATATTCTGTAAAATGTTCTTTTTCTTCTTTTAAATTTTCTTCTGCTTTATCTTCATAATAATTTAATTTTTGTTCTTTGCTCCTTTCGTAATCATAAATTTCATATTCTCTTATTTTTTGAGTTAGCCGTTCTTTTTCTTCTCTTAATTTGGATAATTTGCTTGAACTAACTATAACAATTGGTATAAATGCTAAAGGTGATATAACCCAAGTTATAATTAAAATAGCCAATATAATCATATAAACCCCCTCCTTTCTCTTTCCTTATATATATTGTAGCAGATATTTTTTAGACAGTAAATATGACATTTGTCACGTTTTTGATAAAAAAATCGAGTAGGAGGGAAAATTAAATAATTCCCCCGACCTCTCACACCACCGTGCATACGGTTCCGTACACGGCGGTTCCTTAGTTTTCACGAACTTTCAAGAAATAGCCTGTTAGGGTTAAA